>CAZAGL010000052.1:0-11857 GCA_964484435.1 uncultured Caulobacteraceae bacterium | reverse complement strand
AAAGGCGGCTTGCGCGATCTGCACACCTTGTTCTGGCTGCTGCGCCGCCGATACGGCCCCTTGAGCATGCGCGAATTCGTGCAACAGGGGATTATCAGCGCGGAGGATGCGCGGGTGTTCACCGCGTCGGCGCAGTTTTTATGGACCGTGCGCTGCCATTTGCATTGGTTGGCCCAGCGGGCTCAAGAGCGGCTGACCTTCGATGTCCAGCCCGAAATGGCGCTGCGCCTCAAATTCGCGCATCGCACGGGCCAGCCCGCGGTGGAACGCTTCATGAAGCGCTATTTCCTGGTGGCCAAGCATGTGGGCAGCTTGACGCGGCTGATCTGCGCCAAGCTCGAAGCCAGCGCCCACAAGCGCGCGCCCAGCCTGTCGCGCTTTCCCATTTTCTTTCGCCGCAATCTCTTGGAGGGCGAGCCCAATTTCCGCATCGAGGCGGGGCGCCTGGCGCTCAGCGCGCAAGATCTCTTCGCGCGCGAGCCCGAAATGCTGGTGCGCGTGTTTGAATGCGCCGATCGCCATGATCTCGATATCCATCCGGATGTATTGGCCGCCGCCAGCGCCAATTTGCGCCGCATCAATCCGGCCTTGCGCCAGGACAAGGGGGCCTGCGAGAGCTTTTTGGCCATCGCCACATCGCGGCACAATCCGTCCAAGGCGCTGAAACTCATGAACGAGGCGGGGGTTTTGGGGCGTTTCCTGCCCGAGTTTGGGGCCATTGTGGCGCGCACGCAATTCAACATGTATCATCATTTCACGGTGGATGAGCACACGCTCCATGCCGTGGAATTGATCAGCGAGATCGAAAGCGGGCGCCTGGCCAAGGATCATCCCTTGGCCAGCGAATTGTTCGCCAAGATCGTCAATCGGCGCGCGCTGTATCTGGCCATGCTGCTGCATGACGTGGGCAAATCGGGCGCGGATCAATGCCTCGATGGGGCCCGCGCCGCGGAACGGGCCTGCGCGCGCCTCGGCTTGCCACAAGAGGAAGTGGCGCTGGTTGGCTGGCTGGTGCGCAATCATCTGTCGATGAATGAGGTGGCCCAGCGCCGCGATCTCACCGATCCGCGCACCATCGCCGGCTTTGTCCAGCATGTTGGCGCGCTGGAACGTTTGCGCCTGCTGCTGATCCTCACCGTGGCCGATATCCGGGCCGTGGGCCCTGGCGTGTGGAATGGCTGGAAGGGCCAATTGCTGCGCGATCTGTTCCGGCAGGCCGAGGCGGCTTTGCGCGGCGGCCATACCGATGAGGCCAGCGTGGCCGAAAACTTGGCCGGCCAGGCGGCACGCGCAAAAGCCCGATTGGTTCAGGAAATCGGCATCGCCAATGGGCCGATGCCGGCCTGGTTTGCCCAGCTCAGCGATGCCTATTGGCTTTCCTTCTCTCAGGAAGAAGCCCTCTGGCATTCCAGCGAAATGGCGCAGGCCAAGGGGCCAACGCATGTGGCCGCGCGCGTGCTGCAGCCCCAGGCCATCACCCAGATTCTGGTGCGCGAGCCCGATCGGCCAGGCCTGTTCGCTTCCTTGGCCCATGTGCTGGCCATGATGGGGGCCGATGTCGCCGATGCGCGCGGCTTGTTGCTGGCCGATGGCGGCGTGTTCGACGTGTTTTCCGTTCGCGATGGCCAAGGCGCGGCCTTTTGCGCGGAGGATCCGGCGCGCCTGCACCTGACGCTGCAGCGCCTGCGCGCCATCATCCCGCAGCCGGGAATTCCGCCCAAGGGCCGCCCCAGCGCGCTGACACGCCGTGCGGCGGTGTTCGCGGTCGAGCCTTGGGTGCGCCTCGATCAAGAAGCCTCCAGCACCTCCACGGTGGTCGAGGTTTCCGGGCGCGATCGCCCGGGCCTGCTAGCCGATCTGGCGGCGGCCATCGCCGGGGCCGATTGCACCATCGTTTCGGCCCATATCGATGGCTATGGGGCGCGCGCGGCCGATGTGTTTTACGTGCGCGACATGCGCGGCGGCAAATTGCTGGATGGCCAGCGCGCCGATCGCTTGATCGCCGCCTTGGAGGCGGTGCTGCGCGAGGGAGAAGAAGCCGGGCCGATCGCGCAATCCGGCGCGGCCTTGGCCCCCGCATCCCCGGCCCGCTGAACGGCGCGCGCATTGCCCCCCATAAAAAACTCTGCAAAATGCGATCTGGGCTGAACAATCAAGAGATTCTCGCCGAAGCGTGCCTTGCCGAAGCGAACATCACGAGAAAAGATGGGTGTTTTGCACCCATATTTGGGGCCGGGCCGCATGCACGCACAGCAGAACATCCGCGAAATCAAGGGCATTCTGGCCGTGGGGCCTGGCTTGCCGTGACGCGCCCGCTTTTGCCTGGCAGGAATGCGCACGATAGCGCCCAGCATTGGGGGGCCGCGCGCTTGGGCGCGGTGCCCGCGCTTGGCCCGCGTGATCTCGCGCGCCTGCCCCCCGATGAGCGCAACCCGCTGCGTTTTCTCACGGAATTTCCAAGTTCCGCTTATGCCAATGTGCTGCGCCATGCCTGCTGGGATGTGCTGGACAGCGGCGCACGCCGGATCGTCGCTGTCAGTTCGCCGCAGCGCCAAGAGGGGGCGTCGAACGCGGCCCTGGCCCTGGCCGCCATTTCGGCTTCGCAAAACCGCAAGACGGTGCTTGTCGATTGCGATTTGCGGGCCCGCACCGCGACGTTGGCGCTGGGCCAGGATCCGGCGCGCGGTGTCTGGGAGGTTTCGCGCGGGGACATGGCCCTTGAAGCGGCGCTGATCGCCTGCGCGCCGTTCGGCTTTTGGCTTTTGCCGGCGGCCCGGGCACAAAATGCTTATGGCGATCTCTATAGCGGCCAGGCAGCGCAACAATTCTTGGCGGCTTTGCGCCAGGCATTCGATTGCGTGGTGCTGGATTTGCCGCCGGTTTTCGTCACCGTGGATGCGGCGATCATGGCCCGGGCGGCCGATGCCTGCATGCTGGTGGTGCGCCAGCGCCGCACGGATGCCGCCAAAGCACGACGCGCCTTTTTGCGGCTGCGCAGCCGGGCGCAAATTCCCGTGGCTTTACTGCAGAATTTTGCTCCTGTGGCGCGGATCGGATCATGAGCGCGCATGTGGCGGCCCTGGCCCAAGAAAGTTGGCGCGAAGCCGATATGGCTTTGGCGCGCGCCTATGCCGAGGCCGAACGCGCGCAGCGGGCTCTGGCCGGCTTGGCCCGCAAGCAGCCACAAGCCAAGCCCGTTTTGGATGCGCATGAGGCCTTGGCCTTGACCCTCGAGGAATTGGCCCATGGCTTGCGATTGCGCGGCTTGGTTCCCTTCGGGAAAATTGGTAGCGTGGCGGCGTTTGATCCCCTTCGGCATGGCCTGGAAACGGGCTTGGCCGAAAAGGGGGCGATGGTGCGGTTTCAGGCACCGGGCGTGGCCGGCCCGCAGCGTGGAATCGTGTTGAAGGCAATGGTGCGCCAGGTGCGGAGCCGCAAATCCCAAGGTGAAGCGTGAGCACGATCTGCCTCGATTTCGGAACGGCCTGGTGCAAAGCCGCGCAATATCTGGGCCAGCCGGGGCAGGCCTTTGCGGCCGAGGCGGTGCGCGTTTTGCCGCTCAACGGCCCTGACGGGGCCGTGTTGGCCACCGCCTTGCGCGTGCATGGCGATCGCCTGCTGCTGGGCGCGCAGGCTTTGGCTCAAGACATGGGCGCGCCCGAGGGCCAAGGCGCGAAAGGCGCGCCCTATCTCTCTTTCAAAACCCTGCTGTCCGCGCCCGATCTTGCGCGCGTGCTGCATATGCGCGCCCCGGCCCGCTATGATTCCCATGCCGGCTTTACCCAGCGCGAGCTGGTCATCGCCTTTTTGGGCTTTGCCTTGCACCGCGTGCGTGCGGCTTTGGGCCTTCGTGCCGGGGATGCGATGATGCCCTTTCGCTTCACCTATCCGGCTTGGGGCCTTGGCCAGGATCGCCGCGCCGAATTGGGGGCCCTGTTCAACGAAGCGGCCTGCCTGGCCCAGATCTTGGCTGATGCCTATGGCGACAGCGCGGGGCTGCGGCTTTCGGCCCTGCGCGATGGCCTGCAAGCCGCCAAGGAGCGCGCTTTGCCCGTGGCCATCGGGGCGGTGTTCGAAGCCGGCGCGGCGGCGTGTTCGCGCATGCTGCTGGAACCCGATTCTGCGCAGGCCTTGATGGTGGTGGATGTCGGCGCGGGCACCACCGATTTCGGGGCTTTCACGTATCGCCAGGGCCAAATGGCCGAGATCCGCCCCGCGCGAAAAACCATCGATCTGGCCGGTGACACCGTGGACAATGCCCTGCTCAATTTGCTGATCGAGCGGGCCAGGCACGTCAAAGGCGCGACGGCGCAGGGCGTTCTCTGGCGCGAGCTTTCGCCGCAGATCCGTCGCTTCAAGGAGGCGCTGTTCGCGCAGGGACGCGCCTCGCTGCGCTGCGCGGGGGCGGTGGTGCAGGTGCAGGTCGCCGATCTGGAGCGCCATGTCGGCTATCGCGCTTTCACCGAGGCGGTTGCTTCGGCCTTCGTCGAATCCTTGGAGGGGGTTCAAACCGGGGGCAGCGAAAGCAGCCTGGCGCATGGGCTGGTCGTCGTGCTATCTGGCGGCGGGGCGGGGATGCCCTTTTTGGCCAAGATGATCGCGCGGGCCCGGCCTAAAAAATGGGGCAAGCTGCGCATTTCGGCCGCGCCCTTGCGCCCCGCTTGGTGCGAGGCACCGTGCTTCGAGGGCCAGCTCTTGCCCATATTTCCACAAATGTGCGTGGCCATTGGCGGGGCCATGGCCGGGGAGCATTTGGTTTCGCCCTGCGTGGATTTGCCCCATTCGGCGGCGCTATGACGCTGCGCGTGCTGTTCGCGACCTGGGAGGGCGGGGGGCATGTCGCGCCTGCTTTGATGGTGGCACACCAGCTGGCCCAGCTCGGCGCGCGCGTGCGCGTGGTCAGTGACGAGGCCAATCGCGCCGCCGCGCAGGCCCAGGGCCTGGAATTCACCAGCTGGCGCCTCGCGCCCAATCGCCAGCGAGCGGGCGATGCCGCAAATTCGGTGCAAGACTGGCGCGCGCAAACGCCCGACAGCGTCATCAACCAGATTTGCCAAGAAGTGGTGTGCGGGCCGGCGGCTGCCTATGCCGCCGATACGCGCCACATCCTGGCCCAGTTTGCGCCGGATCTGATCGTCACCAATGAAATGCTGTTCGGCGTGATGCTGGCCGCGGAGGCGGCGGGCATCCCGTTTGCCATCCTCACCGGCAATCTTTGGCCCTTTCCCACGCGCCTGGATTTGCCGCCCTTCGGCCCCGGCCTCAAACCCGCGCGCGAGGACATGGATTTCACCCGCGATGACATGATCCGGCGGGCTGTCAGCGCCGTCTATGACACGCATTTGCCGCGCTTGAATGGCGCGCGCGCGGCCAATGGCCTTGCCCCGCTCGGCGCGGTCCTGAGCCAGTTGGATGGCGCGCGCCTCATTGGCCTTTCGGTGGCCCAGGCCTTCGATTTCGGCACCGATCCTGCGCCCGCGCCGTTTTTTTACGCCGGCCCCATGGTGCGCGATCCCGATTGGGTGGGGGATGCGGCTTTGCCTTTCGTGCGCGATCACCGGCCCTTGGTGCTGATTTCGACGAGCACGCTCTATCAAGGCCAAGAGGATATGCTGCGCCGCTGTATCGAGGCGGTGCGCGATGAGCCCGTGCAGGCCGTCGTGACCTTGGGCCCCGCCCTCCATCCCGCTGACTTTCAGGATGTGCCGGCCAATGTACATGTGCTGGCCAATGCCTCGCATGATGCGCTGGTGCCGCACTGCGCGCTGGTGATCAGCCATGCCGGCCATGGCACATTGATGCGCCCGCTTTTGCAAGGCGTGCCGGTGATCAATTTGCCCATGGGGCGCGATCAGCCGGATAATGCCATGCGCGCCTCGGTGCGCGGGGTGGGCTTGACGCTCAGCCCGCAAGCCCCGGCGCACACGATCAAAGAAGCGCTGCGCCTGGTGCTGGGTGAAGGGCGCTATCGGGAGGCAGCAAGGCAATTGGGGGAGAAAATGCGCGCCGAAGCCGATGGGGGCGTTCGCGTGGCGCGGCGATTGGCCCAGATCGCTGGCGAAAAGGGCTAATCGATCACCAGGATTCGATTGGGCAATTCGTTGGTATCGTCGGGCCGGGGCGGGAAATGCGCGGCCAGGAGCTGGCCGCACAAAGCGATGGCCGCAGCAAAGCCTTCGGCGGCCTGGCCCGCCTTGAGGCCCGCGGCCAAAGCTGCGCAGGCTTGGCCCCAGGCTTCGGGCGGAGTCTTGGAATGGATGCCGATATCGGCGATGACGTCGATCTGGTGATCCTGCTCCACCACGAAAATCAGCACGCCGGTGCGGTCACGCGTTTGGTGCAGGCCGCGGGCGTGGAAATGCTGCAAGGCCGCCCGGTGGGCCCTTGCGCGCTTGATGGCCCGCGGGGTCAAGGCCCGGCGCACGGGGCCAAGGCTGACGAGGCTAAAGACCAGGAAAAAGCAAGCGCCCTGCACCAGAATATAATGCGAAAGCAGCCGCCAGCCATAAGCCTCCACCCCGGCCAGATGGGCCGCGCTCCAGGGCGCGAAGGCCAGTAATTCCAGCGCGGCAATCAGCGGCGGCAGGGCCAAGGCCGCGCAGATGGCCCAGATCAGAGGCAGATGATCTGTGTGTTCGAGTTTGCGCTCATAGACGCAATAGATTTCGCCGCAGGTGTGGCGCTCCGCCTCCTGGATGGCGCGCTCGATCTGATCTTGTTCCGCTTGCGTCAGCATTACCAGCTCCCCGAGGAGCCGCCGCCCCCGAACGAGCCGCCCCCGCCGCCAAAGCCGCCGCCACCAAAGCCGCCGCCGCGTGAATCGTGCCCGCCCCATAAGATGATGGGCGCGGCGCTGGCCAGGCCCCCGCGCATGCGCCGGCCATAGCGTGTGCTGCGCATGACGCTGAAGGCGATCCAGAACAGAATGGCGATCAGCCAGATGAGCGATTCGGGATCCAGCCCCGATTTGGCCTTGGCGGCCCCGCTGGCATCGGCCAAGGCGGTCTTTTGGCGCTCGGGATCGGCACCGATTTGGGCGATCAGGGCCTGTGCCCCGCTTTTGACGCCGCCCTCGATATCGCCGGCACGAAAGGCCGGCAGCACTTGGCGCTGCAGAACCAGATTGGAAAAGGCATCGGTGATCACCCCTTCCAGCCCATAGCCAACCTCCACGCGCACTTTGCGATCATTGGGGGCGATGATCAGCAAGATGCCGTCATCCTTGCCCTTTGCGCCGATGCCCCATGTCCGGCCGAGCTGATAGCCATAATCCTCGATCGGATAGTCTTGCAGCGAAGCGAGCGTGACGACCACGAATTGCGCGCCGGTTTTGGCTTCCAGCGCCGCCGATTGCGCGCTCAATTCCTCTTCCGTAGCGGGGGAGAGGATATTGGCCTGATCGACCACCCGGCCGGACAGCGCGGGGAATTCGGGCGCGGCCCAGGCCGAATGGATGGGCAAGGCCCAGCTGCCGGCCAAAACCAACAGCACAAGGCTGATCAGCCAAAACCGTTTCAACGCGTTCAAGGCGTTGCGGGCGCGGGTGCCGCGGGTGCTGGCGCGAAGCTGACGCTGGGGGCCTCCTGCGCCGCCGTGCTGGCCTGGAAGGGGGCCATTTCCTTGGAGCTGGCATAGAGCGTGCTGGCCCAGATCGCCGTCGGGAAGGTGCGGCGGGTGGTGTTGAATACGCGCACGGCCTCATTGTAATCGCGCCGCGCCACGGCGATGCGGTTTTCCGTGCCCTCCAATTGGCTTTGCAGGGCCAGAAAGCTCTCGCTCGATTTCAGTTGGGGATATTGTTCGCTGACCACCAGCAGCCGGCCAAGCGCGCCGGAAAGCCGGCTTTGTGCAGCTTCGAATTGCGCCAGCTTGTCGGGATCGGAGAGGGTGGAGGCATCCAGATTGATGCTCGTGGCCTTGGCCCGCGCCTCGGTGACTTCCACCAGGACGGTGCGCTCTTGTGCCGCGACCCCTTGGACCGTGGCCACCAGATTGGGCACCAGATCGGCACGGCGCTGATACTGCGCCTGCACATCGGCGAATTTGGCCTTGGCCGCTTCTTCGGCCGTGGGGATGGCATTGATCCCGCAGCCGGCCAGCGCGCCGGCCAAAGCCGCGATCGCGAAAAACTTCATCAGACGTTTCATGCACATCTCTCCGCAACGCTTCGCATATAAGAAAGCCGCCGCCCAAAAGCGAGCCGCGCGCGTGCACGCCGTTCAAGACGTGCTATTGCGCGCCAGGGGCTGCGCGCAACGTATCGGCATCGAAAATCGGGATTTCTGTGCCGAAATCGATGGCCGCCACCCGATCATCGGCCCCTTGCAGGGCGCGGAAGATATAGCCGCCGCCGGCCTCCAAGGGGCCAAGCGGGCCGCAGGGCATGCTGGGCCCATCGGCTTTGCCTTCCACGAATTGCTGGTAGGCGGTGGATGCCTCGCCGGTCGGGAAGAGGGTGAAATCCCCGTGCGTGCCGGGCGTGATCTCGCAGGTTTCCCCGCCGGGGGAGGCGGCGCGCACCGCATCCTGCACGGCCATAACCGACTCGCCGGCCGGCTTGGTAAAGATGCGGATGACGGGATAGCGTGCGACATTGCCCGCCTCGTCGCGCCGCTCGCGCTGAAAGCCGGGCAAAGCCGCATCGGCGACCAGCCGATCATTGGGGCAGGCAAAGCTCCAGATTGAAAGGCCGGGGCCCTTCACTTCGCCCCATTGGCAATTGGAAAAGGTGGCGCGCATTTCCTCTTCCGGCTGGGGGGCTTCCACCTTCGGGGCGGGCGGTGCGGGCGGCGTGCAGGCCGCCAGCAGGGCCGCAGCGCAAAGCAAAAAGCGTGTTCTTTTCATAATTGCCTCCCCCATTGGCGATTTGGCTTCCCCGCCCACGCGAAAGCCGCCCAACCGATCACCGCGACTTTAATAGCACAACATCTCGCAGGCACCAGTGGGGCGGCACGCGCGGGCGCATTTCATCGAAACTTCGGAAAGCTGTTACACGAGCGTCACGCTTCAAAGGTTAGGTCCGCGACGCAGGGCAGAGGGGGGCGGTCGCTGTCGCGTGCGCTCCCTCGCCGTTTCTCTTTGTCTGGGGACTGATATGAGCGCTTCCTTCAAATTCACCGCCTTGCTGGCCACCGCCTTGGCGACCGTGGCGCTGCAAGCGTGTAGCGATAACACCGCCGAACTCGCTAGCCCCGGCAATACGGGCTCCAACCCGCCACTCCCCAATCCGCCGGCACCGCCGCCGCCCCCGCCGCCCCCACCGCCGCCTGCGGGCCCATGCGTGACGGGCACGACGGCCGTTTTGGTTGGCAATCAAACGCATTGCCGCATTTCCGGCGTGATCACCGGCGCGCTGTCCTTGCCGGCCGGAGCGATTTATCAGCTGGATGGCGTTGTGCAGGTTGGCCGCGATCTCGGCGGCGGCGCGACGCCCCTGGCGACGGGTGCGGCCGGCACGCTCACGATTGCCCCCGGCGTCACCATTTACGCCCGCACGTTGGATTCGCTGCTGATCGTCACCCGCGGTTCGCGCATCGTGGCCGATGGCAATGCCAGCGCGCCGATCATCTTCACGAGTGCCCAAGATGCCGGCTTTGCCGCCGCGCTCGGCTTGACCAATCAGCGGGCGCCCTTCACCGGCCCGGCCACCTCCGATCCGTTCCAGCGCGAATGGGGCGGCTTGATCATCAATGGCCGCGCGCCCATCAATTTCTGCAGCAGCGGCCAATCGCCGACCAGCCAGACCGCCCCCTGCGAAACCAGCGGGGAAGGTGGCTCGGGCCTTTATGGCGGGGCCTTCACGGCCGATAATAGCGGCATTTTGCGCTATGTGCAGATCCGCTATTCCGGCAATCCGATCAGCCAAACCAACGAACTCAACGGCATTGCGCTCCAGGGCGTGGGCAATGGCACGCTGATGGATTTCATCCAGGTGCATAATGCGGCCGATGATGGCATCGAATTCTTCGGCGGCTCGGTGAATGTGCGCCATGCCGTGGTCACCGGGGCCGATGATGATAGCTTTGATTGGGTCGGCGGCTGGAATGGCCGTCTTCAGTTCGGCCTGGCCATTCAAAACCCGAATCAACCTGGCACGGATCAGGGCATCGAGGCGGACAATACATCCTCGGATAATTCCACCTTCAACGATGTGAACGCGCAGCCGCGCTCCAATCCGATCTTGTCCAACATCACCCTGATCGGCGCGGTGACCACCAATACCAATCAGCGCAATGGCATTCTGCTGCGCCGCGGCACCGATGGCCGGATCGCCAATACGGTGATCACGGGATTTGTCGGGGCGGGCCTCGATGTCGATGATCAGATCACCTATGATCGGATCACCAACAACACCTTGATTGTTCAGAACACCTACAACGCCAATACGCCCGCGCTGCGCAACGATACCGCCACCACGGGCAATGGCGCGCCGCCGGATGCGGGCATTTTGGCCGCCTTCTTCAATACGGCGGGCCGCAACAACACCAATGGCAATCCCTCTTTGGCCGGCTTCGTTAACGGCTCGGCGGAAAACGCCGCGCCATCGGTGGATCCGACCACGCTCGATCCCTTCTTCCAGGCCGGCAATTTTGCTGGGGCGGTGCGCGATGCCGCGACCAATTTCACCCTGGGCTGGACGTTCGGCGTCAACGCCAATCCGACTTGCCCGGCGGGCACCATCGCGGAAGCGAATGGCTCACAATGCGTGCTGACCGGGACGATTTCCACTAATGTTCGGCTCGTGGCTTCGCCCACCCTTCGCTATATCCTGCGGGGCCGGGTGCAAATCGGCACGGATGTTGGCGGCGTGAATGGCGTCACCGCACAAGGGGGCGTTCCCGCCATCTTGACCGTCGATCCTGGTGTCACCGTCGAGGCGGAATCGCTCGATTCCCTGCTGGTCGTGTCCCGCGGCTCGCAATTGCGCGCCAACGGCACCCGCACCGCGCCGGTGGTGTTTACGGCGATCAATCCCGCCACCCGCAACCAGAACACGGACACGCGCTTGTGGGGCGGGATCGTGATCAATGGCCGGGCCCCGATCAATTTCTGCTCGGCTGGCCAAACCGTCACCACCGCCCCGGTTTGCGAAACCCTGGGTGAGGGCGGCTCTGGCCTCTATGGCGGCAACATTCCGGGTGACAATTCGGGCAATCTGTTCTTCACCCGCGTGGAATATTCCGGCAATCCGATCAGCCAGACGAATGAGCTGAACGGCATCGCGTTCCAGGGCGTCGGCAATGGCACGCAGATCGATTTCCTCCAGGTGCACAATGCCGCCGATGATGGCATCGAATTCTTCGGTGGCACAGTGGATGCCCGCCATCTGGTCATCACCGGGGCCGATGACGACAGCATCGACTGGGTCGGCGGCTGGAGCGGCCGTGTTCAATACGCGGTGGTGGTACAAAATGCGAGCCAAGCGGGCACCGATCAGGGCATCGAGGCCGATAACACTTCGTCCGATAATTCCACCTTCAACGATGTGAATGCGCAGCCGCGCTCCAATCCCATCTTGTCCAACATCACTTTGGTTGGCGCTTCGGTCACCAACACCAATCAACGCAATGGCGTGCTGCTGCGCCGCGGCACGGATGGGCGCCTGCTCAACACGGTGGTGACGGGCTTCTTGGGTGCCGGCCTCGATCTCGATGATCAGGTTACTTATGATCGCACCGCTTCGGGCGTGGTGACGTCCACCGCCGGCTTGGTGGTGGCCTCCATGTTCAACGCCAACACCCCGGCGCTGCGCAGCGATACGGCGACGACCGGCAATGGGGCCCCGCCGGATGCGGGCATTTTGGACGCGTTCTTCAACACGGCGGGCCGCAACAATGTGACGGGCACATCCTCCCTG
>CAZAGL010000051.1:0-11942 GCA_964484435.1 uncultured Caulobacteraceae bacterium | reverse complement strand
TTCCAAACGGGTGGGGTTTTTGACGAACACGGTCACGCGCGCGCGCATGCCGACAGCGATCTGCGCGGCGTTATAGCCAGCCACCCCGGCCCCCAGGATGACGACATCGGCCGGGCGCACGCCGGGCACCCCACCAAGCAGCACGCCGCGCCCCCCATGGGTTTTTTCGAGGAAATTGGCACCAACCTGGATGCTCATGCGCCCGGCGACTTCGCTCATCGGCTTCAGCAACGGCAGGCGGCCCTGCGCATCCGTCACCGTCTCATAGGCGATGGCCGTCGCCCCGGAGCGCATCAAGGCCTGCGCCTGATCCGGATCGGGGGCCAAATGGAGATAGGTGAACAAGGTTTGCTCGGGGCGGAGCATGGCGCATTCTTGGGCCTGCGGCTCCTTGACCTTGACGATCATCTCGGCCGCTTCGAACACGGCTTTGGCATCTTGGGCAATCTGCGCCCCGATCTGCACATAGCGCTCATCGCCCGCGCCGATCCCGAGGCCGGCGCCGGCCTCGATCCACACGCTATGGCCAGCCCGGACCAATTCGGCAGCGCTCTCTGGCGTCAGCCCGACCCGGTATTCCTGCGGCTTGATTTCCTTGGGGCAGCCGATGCGCATGGGACATTTCCTCGTATTTGCTTTGCCCTGCTTTAACGCCGCATCCCGGCCGCGCGCAAGCTGAGTGGCTCGCCCTCAGCGCAGCAAGCCCCGCTTGCGCATGGCAAAGGCATACCAAATGAAGAAGATGCAGCCGGCCGCGATCACCAGGCTCATGACCCAGCCATCGCCCATGATCCGCGCGCCATCGGAGAGCGCATACGTGTAAACGAGGCTGAGCAGAAAGGCCAAAAAGGAGATCACGTAAACGGGCAGGGCCCATTTGCGCCGCAACAGCAGCAGGATGGTGCCGGCCAAGGCCCCCCACACCCCGATCGCCCAGACGGATATGGCCCAAGCCGGCATGGCCGCAAAATAGGCGATCTGCGCATCCGTCATGCCGAGAGATCGCAGATATGCGCCCCCACCCGATTGCGACATGAAATAATCATAGGCCCCAAAACCGTTCCAGGGCAGCCCAATGAGGCCAACCAGCCAGAAATGCCAGGGCGCTTTTTGCTGATTTGCTGCGTGTGTCATGCATCCCTCCCGCTTTTGCTTCAGCCTACCGCAAGTTTTCCTGGGCGAAAGCTTGAGCCATGAGCCGCGATCATTGGCTGGCTGGCTGGCTTGGCGATACCCCGCCCTTGACGCTGCGCGCCTTCGCGTGTTAAGGATGGGGGGATTACGGGGAGTCCCTAACGCGCATTGCGCCGGGGCTGAGAGGCGGCAGGGCTTGGCCATGGCCAAAGCGATGCCGCGACCCACTGAACCTGATCCGGATCATGCCGGCGTAGGGAGGATTCATGCGCTATCCGCTCGCGGCCGCGAGTCTATTGGTGTTTTTGTTGCCCAACTGCGCCTGGGCACAAGACACGCAAGCCAGCGATGAGATCGTCATCGTGGCCCTCGGGCACGAGGCCAGCGGCTTCGATACCGCCGCTTCCATCGTACGGCTCGATGAAGACACGCTGCGCCAGCGCGCCATCCGCAGCCTCGATGAATTGGCGCAGGCCGTGCCCGGTTTGTATCTGATCCGGGACCAGGATCCGGGCACCAATATTCTCTCCCTGCGCGGCACCAGTACCGATCGGCTCCAGGCCGCGGCCGTCGCCTTTCTTGTCGATGGCGTGCTGCTGGCCGATACCGAGCTGTTCACCGCGCCGCTGTTCGATCTCGCCGATGTGCAGGTGGTGCGCGGGCCGCAAGGGGCCTTGTTCGGCAAGAACGCGGCCGGCGGGGTCTTGGCCCTGGCCACCCGAACGGGCGGCGATGGCTTTGGCGGCTATGCCCGCGCCCTCTATGGCAATGGCGATCGGCGCGAGTTCGAAGCGGCCCTGGGCGGGCCCTTGGGGGCGGGCTTCGGGCTGCGCGCCGCCGGCTATTGGACGGATCTGAAGGGCCTGATCACCAACACCTTCCTCGATCAGCGCGTCGATGCCGAAGAGCGCCGCGCCGTGCGCCTCAGCGCCGATTGGCAAAGCGGGCCCTGGCACCTGGATGGCAAGCTGCAATGGCTGGAAGAAGATGGCGGGGCGGCCTATGCCTCCAGCGGCGATGTCACCGGGGATTTCGGCGGGCGGCTGAGCGGGGCCGCCCTCACTTTGCCCTTCGGGGATTTTCCAGGCAGCGCCTATCGCCGCTGGCTGAACGGAACCATCCGCGCGCGCGGCGATTTCGGCGCGCTGCGCGCGCATGTGACTTTGGCCCGCGATATCTACAACAAGCGCTTCACCGAGGAATTGGATTATCGCAGCGGCCCGCTGACCTTTTTCGGGGCGCCGCTGTTTCCAGGCGGCCTGCAGCCCATTTCCCAGCCCGTCGATCTGCACGCCTCGACGCTGGAAATCGGCCTCGAAGGCGATCTGGGCAAGCTGAGCTGGCGCGCCAATGGCTTTATCCAGGATGTGGACCGCGACCGGGTGGATGATTTCGGGCCGTTATTATTCGGGGCCCCGCCTTCCCGCTTCGAAACCGATAGCCTGCAAACGGCGGGGGCAATCGGCCTCGATTGGGCCCCGATCGAGCGGCTGACCCTTTCCGGTGCCGTGCGGCGCGATGCCGATCAGCGCCAGCAGACCATCCTCTCCACCGCCGATGGCGCGCTGATCGAGCGCCGGCGCGAAACCTTCGCCCGCTGGCAGCCGCAGGGCGCTGTGCGCTTGGCCCTAAGCCCCAAGGCGCAGCTTTACACCGCCTATGGCGAAGCGTTTCGCACCGGCGGCTTCAATCCCATCCCGCCGCCCGGGGCGATCTTCGAGGCGGTGTTCGCGCCCGAAACGGTGCGCTCCCTCGAAGGGGGCGTGAAGCTGCGCGATCTGCCTTTGCAGGGCCGGCTGGAGGCCACCGGCTTTGCCTCGCGCACCCGCAATTATCAGAATTACGCGTTTTTCGATGGCAATTCGGTGGCGCTGAGCGTGGATTTCGTGCGCACCTACGGGCTGGAGATCAGCGCCGGGCTCAGCCCCTGGGCGGGCTGGGCCCTCTCGACCAGCTTTGCGCTGGCCGATGCGAAAATCGCCCGCTTCATCGCCCCCGATCCGCTGGACACCAGCCGCCAGCGCGATCTCAGCGGCAATCGCGTGCCCAATGTCCCAGCCTGGACGACGACCTTTTCGATCACCTATTCGCGCCAACTGGCAAGGGATTGGCGCCTGCTGGCGCGCGCCGATCTCAACGGCGTGGGCAAAACCTTCTACGAGATCGATAACGTGCTGTTCTCGCCGGCGCGGGCGCTGGGCGATATGCGGCTGGAAATCCGCCACAAGCGCCTGACGCTCGCGGCCTTCGCCAAGAATATCACCAATGAGCGCTTCGCCATCTCGGCCTTTGGCCAATCCAATCTGGCCTTGCTGGCCGGGCTTGGCCCCAATGGGCCGTTCGATACCTTCACCATCGATCGCGGCCGCCAGGCGGCCATCGAATTGCGCGCCGATTATTAGGGAACCCGCTTATGTCCTTCACCGATTCGCTCTGGGCCGAGGCCGCCCCCATCCGCGTCGCCATACGGGACATGCCCTTCAATGCCGAGCTTGCCGCCGGAACGCTCGCGCGCCCCGCCTTTCGCCATTACATGCTGCAGGACGCGCTCTATCTGGAGGGCTTTGCCCGCGCTTTGGCCCTGGCCGCCGCGCGCGCGCCCGATGCCGACACCATTCTGGAACTGGCCCAGGCAGCAGGGGCCGCGATCCAGGTGGAGCGCGCCTTGCACGCCGGCTATCTGGAACAATTCGGCGTGAGCGTGGCCGATCTGGCCAGCGCCCAGCCCAGCCCAGTCTGCGATGCCTATGTCAATTCGCTGCTCGCCGCCGCCGCCATCGGCTCATTCGGGGAATTGGCGGCGGCCGTTCTGCCCTGCTTTTGGGTGTATCGGGAGATCGGCCTGTCCATCAAGGCCAGCGCCGCGCCGCAGAATTTCTACCAGGCCTGGATCGATACCTATAGCGATGAGGCCTTCGGCGCGGCCACTGCCCGCATGATCGCCCTCGTGGAACGCGCCGGCACCGGTGCCGGCGCAGCCGAGCGCACGCGCATGGCCGCCCGCTTTCACCGCTGCTGCCAGTATGAATATCTGTTCTGGGACAGCGCCTATCGGCAGGCGCAATGGCCGTTTCCATAAGCGCGATTTGACGCCGAACCCGCAGCACGACATGACTGGCTGCGGAGGAAACGACACAAAATGGCCCTGTTCGAAAGCATTTCGCGGGAATGGACGCTGATCTCGGGATTGCGGCGCACGCTGAAAGCCTTCGCCGATCTCAATCGCGAATCGCCCACCACCATCGGCGATGAAATCGAGCGGGTGGCCGATCGCTTCGCCGATCGCACCGCGTTCGAATTCGAGGGCCAGGCCATGAGCTATGCCCAGTTCGATGCCCTGACCAATCGCTACGCGCATTGGGGCCGCGCCGAGGGCCTAATGGCCGGCGATACCGTGGCCCTGTTCCGGAACAATTGCCCCGATTTCGTGGCCGCCTGGATGGGCCTTGCCAAGATCGGCGTGGCCACCGCCTTGATCAACACCTCCTTGACCGGCAAGGCCCTGACCCATTCCATCGAAATCAGCATGGCCAAGCAGATCCTGATCGGCGCGGACCTCGCCCCCGCTTTCCAGGACATAGCCGCCCAGCTGCAATCCGCGCCGGGCGTGTGGATCAGCGGCGGGCCCGCCCAGGGGGCCCATGATCTCAATGCGCGCCTGGCCATGATGCCCAGCCAGCGGCTGGCGCGCACGATCGCCCGCCCCGATCTGCGCGGCGGGGCAGTGGCGCTGCTGGTTTACACCAGCGGCACGACGGGCCTGCCCAAGGCCGCCAAAATGGCGCATTGGCGCTGCCTGGGCATGATGCGCGCCTTCGCCGCCGCGGCCCGCGCCCGCGCGGAGGATCGGGTTTATGTGACCCTGCCGCTCTATCATGCCACGGGCGGCCTGTGCGGCATCGGCTTTGCCCTGACCAGCGGCGGCACGGTTTTGCTGCGTCAAAAATTTTCCGCCAGCCATTTCTGGCCGGAGATCGCAGCCCAAAAAGCCAGCGTGTTCTTTTATATCGGCGAATTGTGCCGCTATTTGCTGAACCTTCCCGCCCATCCCGATGAAAGCCGGCACACTCTGCGCCTGGCGGTTGGCAATGGCCTGCGCCCCGAGGTCTGGGAGCGCTTCCAGCCGCGCTTCAAGCTGGCGCAGATCATGGAGTTTTACGGCTCCACCGAGGGCAATGTTTCAATGATGAATTTCGATGGTCGCATCGGGGCCATCGGCCGGGTGCCCGCCTATCTGCGATCCAAGATCAATATCCGCTTGGTGCGCTTTGACTTTGATGCCGAAATGCCGATCCGGGGCCCTGATGGCCTGTGCCAGGCTGCTTTGCCCGGCGAAACCGGCGAGGCCATCGGCCTCATCCGCGAAGACGAAGCGCGCTATCGCTTCGAAGGCTATGCCGGCGATCGCGAACAGACGAACAAGAAAATCCTGCGCGATGTGTTCGCCAGGGGCGATGCCTGGTTTCGCACCGGCGATCTGATGCGCCAGGACAAGGCCGGCTATTTCTATTTCGTCGATCGGGTGGGCGATACCTTCCGCTGGAAGGGCGAGAATGTCGCCACCCATCAGGTGGCCGAGGTGCTGGGCGTGGTTGCGGGCGTTCGCGATGTCAATGTCTATGGCGTGCGCGTGGGCGAAATGGATGGCCGCGCCGGCATGGCCGCCTTGACCCTGGCCGCCGATGCCGATCTGGCCGCCTTGCACGCCATCGTAACGCGCGAATTGCCGCCCTTCGCGCGGCCGGTGTTTTTGCGCGTGCAGCCGGAAATCGAAATCACCGGCACGTTCAAACACCGCAAGATGGATTTGGTCAAAGCCGGCTTTGATCCATCGGCCATTGCCGATCCGATCTATTTCGATGATCCGCGCACCGGCACCTATGCGCGCGTCACGCCCGAAGTGTTCGCCGATATCGAGGCCGGCCGCATCCGCCTGTAGCCCGGATATCAGGAATTCCTTTGCACTTCGTCACACAACCACTTTTTGCAGGGCGTCTTCATAGTCGGCTGAGAATGCGTTTGCGCCAAAGACCATTGCCCCAACTGGTCTCAATGCATGCAGCTTTCGTGGAAGAAATGGGGGGCAATCCGAGAACTGCCCGCCACCCGTTTAAGCGACAACATCAACCCATTTGCCAGCAGCATTCCGACAGCTCTTGACCGCTTTCTTTTGCTGCGGAGCGGCCGTCGAAGCGTTTTGCTGCGTATTCGTCGCGGTCGTGACCTCGTCACGCAGGGTGCATATTGTGTTGGCTTGCGTATCGCGAATGACCATTGTGGGCGTGACGCTGCCCGAGGCGCTTGAGCCATTCCACATCACCGTTTCATATGTGAGGGCCGGGCGCGCAGGGGGTGGCGATTTCGCTTTGGCAATTACGGTGGGTGCGGTCGGCTTTGCACTTGGTGCCGTGGGTTTTTTCGCGCTCACACGCGCCGCCTCGGTTTCCTGAGCCAACTTCACGCGCGCCGCTTCGATTTCCGCGGCTTGGCGCTCCTCGGCTTCGAATTTTGCCACGGCCGCATCGAGCGCTAGCTGCTCAGCTTTTGCCTTGCACTGCTTATCGGCTTGATTCCCCAAATAGGCACCCGCGAGAGCACCAAGTCCCGCGCCGACGAGGGCACCCGTGCCGCGATTCCCATCTCCCGCAATCACAGCACCTAACCCGGCACCGGTAGCCGCCCCACCAAGCGCACCAACCGCAGTATTGTTGAGGCTGCAATTTCCCGCGATCGGCCCTGCAGCTGGCGAGCCATCGGTCGTGCACGCCGGCAAGGTTAGGCTCGCTGAAAACAGAAGCACAGCCGCAGCATAAGCGCGAGTAGAGTTCATCGAATTATTCATCATGGTGTTTCCCGTCCTTTGCTGGAACTGATCGGTTGATGGATTTGTTCGACTTCAGCCGGGTTGGCACGGGCCACGCCCAACTCCATCGCCAGAACACTGAGATTTTTATGGGGTGGATCGGCACCAAAGCACTCATAGGAGTCTTCTGGCCGAGCATAACACAGCACCTTATCAGGCAATACGTTGCTCAACTTCTTTTGCGCCGCCATCACATCTTCGAAAGATTGCGCTGTATCGACAATGCCAAAAAGATTGGCCGTTTTCCCTTCGATCGAGATGGCATTGCCTGAAATCACGTTACTAACCGGGCCACTGATATCGGCCGTGTTTGCGGGGGCGGGAAGACTAGCCGATGCCGAAACACCCAAGCCCCCATGATCCCGAACATAGCCAAGACCGAAACCGAGCGCCCCGATCACGGCAATCACCCCGATCGCGCCAGCACCCGCCAAAACCGGCGATAGGCCACCGGGCAGCCGCAAACCACCAGCCGCACCAGCGCGAGGCCGCGCCGAAATCGAATTCACGCGCGCAGAACTGGTGGCGCGCTGAGCGACCTCGGTTGTAGACTTGGTCTCCGGGCGCGCCGAAACGAGGCTTCGCAATATGCCGGTCGATTGCTGGCGCAGCGCCTCCGCGCGAATCGCATGCGCGAATTCCTCGATTGAGGCAAACCGGTCCGCTGGCTGCTTCGCCATGGCCCGCGCAACTGCATCAGCGACGTATCTTGGCACAGAAACGATCGTGTTGAGCATGGGAGGCGGCGCTTCCAGATGGGCCCGCATGATGTCGAAATCATTATCAGCCTCGAATGGCGGATACCCAGCGAGGAGTTCGAACAAGACAATCGCCATGCTATACTGATCGCTGCGCTCATCCCCCTCGCCACCCCGGCATTGCTCTGGTGACAGATAAATCGGCGTGCCAATCGCTTGCCCCACCTTGGTCCGTCGCTGGCTATCGGCGGTTCGGGCGATGCCGAAATCCATGATCTTGACGGAACCCTCTTCCGAAATCATCAAATTGGCCGGCTTGACATCGCGATGCACGAGCCCACGTTCGTGCGCATAGGCCAATCCTGACGCTGACTGGACAATCACGGACAGCGCTTCGTCAAACGATAGATTGCCCACGCGCCGCAGAATCGATTCCAAAGTTTGCCCTGGGACAAACTCCATAATCATCACATCCGTTCCATCATGTTCATAAATGTCTAGGAGCGTGGTGATGTTAGGATGATTGAGCCCCGCGAGGATTTTTGCTTCCGCTTGAAAGCGCGAAACCGTATCGGCATCGGCATAGATCTCCGACCGCAGCGCCTTTATCGCTACTTTTCTGCCGAGGCGCGCATCAACGGCCGCCCACACTCTTCCGAAGGCACCCTCGCCCAGAAGATCCGTCATCTCGTAAGGACCAATCCGGTCTCCAAGCTTCATTCCTCTTCCTCTCCGACGGACTGGGATTGCCTGGTGTCCTTGACCACTCGACCCGGCCTCAGCGTGTCGCCCGACAGGACGCGAATCACGCCAACAGAGATGTTGTCGTGCCCGCCGTTAGCCAACGCGGCATCCACAAGCGCCCTGCATGCCGTCGATGGGCTCTCTTCACCGAGCGCAGTGGCGATGGCGCTAGCCTGCACCAAGCCACTCAAACCATCGGAGCAGAGGCAGAATACGTCACCCCCCATGAGGGCATGATCGACGCTAATCATGTCGGGTGCGCCAAGCTCTTCAACGCCCAAAGCGCGCAGCAAGACGTTCCGATCCGGATGCCGCTCTGCCTCTTCCTGGGTGATCAGGCCATCCGCGACCATGCGTGAAACCACGGTATGATCGGAACTGAGCTGAACGAGTTCGCCCGCACGCCAGAAATAGAGGCGGCTATCGCCGATATGCGCAAAAATCGCTCGGCCCGATTCGATCGAAATGGCCGTACACGTCGTGCCCATGCGCCTCGGGGACTGGGATTTCCCACTGGCTTTGACGATCGCGGCGTTGGCATGCCGGAAAGCCGAATCCAACGCTTTTCGTGGAGAGCCCAGCCGCCTAGCCGAATAAACACGCATGACAGTCTCAACCGCTAGGCGGCTCGCTTCTTTTCCATTCACGTGCCCCCCCATCCCATCGGCTACGATCGCCAAAATTCCCTGACCGCGCCGCACACCCGAGGCGGGGAATATCTTATATCCGATGGAATCTTCGTTTTCCTCTCGTCTCAGGCCTAAATCCGTCTCCATCGAGCAGTCTACAGACAGTTGGGGCATTCGTTCGGCGACAGCGTCTTGGTAGCTCGACCGGGAGCGCTGAAGCAGAGATCCGCCGAACAACCCGAGAAGAGATCGGCCGAAACCGGCCGGAGAACTCGCCGACTTCGACAAACGGCCCGTCATGGCTCGCGCATCAGCTTGCGACCGTATTTGACGGGCACGGCGAAGGTCACGCGCTCACCCCCCCGGCTAACTGAATAGGTAAAGAGGCCGACTACTTCACCAAACTCGTTCAGCACGGGCCCACCGCTATTGCCAGCCCCCGTGGCGGTGACGCTGAGCTGATAGGCATCGCCCACAGTCCCAACGGTTTCGCCTTGCGTCACATGTTGACCAGAAAGGCCGAGATTTGCGATCACCCCATCCGTTACAGTGGGTTGCGGGATGCTCTCGATCACTTCACGTGTAACCCCTGCCTCGGTCGTCAAGACGCTTTTGTTGATCACCTTTTGCGAAATCCCGGGATAACCGATAACAACCACTTTCTGCCCAAGACTGACATTATCATCTCCCGCTATCGGCAGGGGTTGCAGAGCCGTGGGGCTCTCGATCTTGATGAGAGCCACATCGGCTTCCTTTGACGTTCGCACGAGGCGGGCGTCGATCGTCTGGCGCGAATTCGGATATTGCACCCGCAGGATATCTTCACGCCCATCGAATGCGTGTGGGCCGCCGTCGATAATGGTGGCCGCATTGCGTTCAAACAACAGGCCGCCATCGCCTGGAATCCAAGAATAGAGCCGTTCTGCCGCCGGTGTCGCAGCGGGATTAAATATTCTTTCTTTTGAAAGGCCGGAGAACACCTCACCCATCGACTCATTTTCAGCCACGAGATAGCCGTTGCTTGGGACGTTCGAATACGACACCTGCCAACCGGCTGCGACATGCTTGTTGGTCAATACAAAGCCATTATCGCTGACAATAAAGCCGCTACCGCTACCGGCCTGGCCAATCGGCTCGTTAATACTGTCGTCGTCATCCGTCGTAAGCCAAGGGACAACGCCGTAACTCTTCGTCACAACATAAAGTGGAATTTTTACATCACGCTTAATGCGCAGCATCTTATGATAGACGGGCTTGCCGCTGGGGCGATCGAACAAGCGCCAAGAGAGCTGCACATAGACGGTCGAGCCGCTATACGCTTTGGCGATATCTTGTGTGGTCAGGAGCGCTTTCTCAGCCGGCAACACTGGCGCGGCAACTTTCGGTTTAAAGGCGAGGTATCCAACGCCCCCACCAATGACCAGGACAAGCGCGGCGGCCCCTGCCCAGATCGCTTGAGCTTGGCGCCCGCCCAATCCTGTTGGCGCGGCCGTCGGGCGGCCTGATCGCAAAGCGGGATTTCCAACCGTGCCCGTGCGCAAGGACTCTGTCACCGCGTTCGTCAGGCTTGTCGGCTTCGGAGTGGAATCGATCGCAGAAACCATTGTGGTTCGGCGCACGAAGCCCGCAGGACGCGGGTCCAAATCGAACACGAATTTCGTAGCCCGACCAAGCATCACCTCATCGCCGGGCTCGATATCGGCTGGCGCGGTCAGCGGGCGGCCGTTCAAGAACGTTTTATGGGTGCTGCCGGCATCAGCGAGCCTGAAACTTCGAAAATCGGAGGCGCATTCGATTGTCGCGTGGCGACGGCTGACGGTATCATCTTTCTCGGGGTCAAACCGAACGGTCTGATCCGTATCGCGCCCGAGTGTGATGAGCCGCAGTGCTTCGAACGTTTCCGTTTGGTCCTTTTTCGAACCTGCCAAATGACGGATTATGATTTTTGGTGTCACGGAATCCATAGCCCCCCACGAATTCTATCTCCGACCAGCAGCCACAAGTCGTGTCTTTCAGAGTTCACGACGATTACCTATAACTAGCCATCGAGGTCAAGCCGGTTTCAGAGGTTGCAGCGAACGCGTGATCGGCCCGGTTTCCGTGGCGCGCGCCACCTGATCCTCCCCGCCGCGGCGCTTTACTGTGTTGACGACCCGGCCCAGAACTTCGCTCGTTTGGTCGGTGCCGCCGCCACTTCAACGCCGACCTCAAGGCCGTTTATCTGCGCCTCAAAGCCGCGGGAAAAGCGGCAAAAGTCGCCCTGGCTGCTGTGATGAGAAAACTTCTCACCCTCGCCAACACCCTCCTCAAAAAGGGCAGAAGCTGGACGCCAAAACCGGCTTGATCAGAACGGATACTCCAGGATGGCGGTGGCGAAGCGCCGCCGCCCCAAAGACGATCTCACCGGGGATGGCGCAAAACCTATCCGCCCCAAAAAAAGCCAAGCCATACTCAAAGTTGAAGCGGTTCTGATCCGAAAACCGCTAAACACTTTTCGGGAACCGCTTTGGCCCATGTCCTGGATGCGCCGTTTCGCCGAGATCTTGCAATGCTCCGAGAGCCGTTTGGCCGCGGCGCGCGGCTGGCTGGCGCAGATCTGGGCGCTGATCGCCAGCCCGCGTGCGTTTCGCCGCCTGCTCAAAGATAAGCCGTTGCAGACCGAACTGCGCTGGAAGCTGCGGCTGACCGAGGCGCTGCTGCGCCTGGCCATCACCCAGCGCGCCAACGCCATCATCCCCCCGCCGTTGACGCCCACGCGGCCCAATTTGCGCCGCCTGCCCGGCGGGATCTTCCTGCCGGCCGATCCGCTCGGCCCGCCTTATGTCGCGCGGTTTCGCCTCAGCGCCCAGCCCAGCCGCTGGGCCATCCAGCCGC
>CAZAGL010000050.1:0-11943 GCA_964484435.1 uncultured Caulobacteraceae bacterium | reverse complement strand
GGGCCGGCCAGCATGGCGTGGCCAGCGCCACCGTGGCGGCGCGCCTCGGCTTGCCCTGCATCGTCTATATGGGCGCGGTGGATGTGGAACGCCAAAAGCCCAATGTGTTCCGCATGCGCCTTTTGGGGGCGGAGGTGCGGCCCGTCACGGCCGGCGCGGCCACGCTCAAAGATGCCATGAACGAGGCCATGCGCGATTGGGTGACGCATGTCGCCGATACCTTCTATTGCATCGGCACGGCGGCCGGCCCCCATCCCTATCCCATGCTGGTGCGCGATTTTCAGAGCGTGATCGGGCGCGAGGCGCGGGCCCAAATGCTGGAGCGCGAAGGGCGTTTGCCCGATGTGGCGCTGGCCTGCGTGGGCGGGGGCTCCAACGCCATCGGCCTGTTCCATCCCTTCCTGGCCGATGAGCATGTGCGGCTGATCGGCGTGGAGGCCGCCGGCGATGGCCTGGAAACCGGCCGCCACGCCGCCGCCCTCACCGGCGGGCGCCCGGGCGTGCTGCACGGCAACCGCACCTATCTGCTGCAAACCGATGAGGGCCAGATCCTGGACGCCCATTCCATTTCCGCCGGGCTCGATTATCCGGGCGTCGGCCCCGAACATGCTTGGCTGAAAGAGATCGGCCGGGCGCAATACTGCTCCGCGACCGATGCCGAGGCCCTGGAGGCCTTCCAGCTCTGCGCGCGCCTGGAGGGGATTTTGCCGGCCCTGGAGCCGGCCCACGCCTTGGCCCGGGTGGGGGAAATCGCCCAAGAACTCGGCCGCGATGGCATCGTTTTGATGAATCTGTGCGGGCGCGGCGACAAGGACGTGTTCACCATCGCCCAGGCGCTCGGAGAAAAGCTGGCATGAGCGCGCGCCTGACTGCCCGCTTCGCCGCGCTCAAGGCGCAAGGCCGCGCCGGGCTGGTGGCCTATCTGATGGCCGGCGATCCCGATCTGCCCAGATCCTTGGCCATCATGGAGGCGGCCATCGCCGCCGGGGCCGATATTTTGGAAATCGGCTTTCCCTTCACCGATCCCAGCGCCGATGGCCCCTCGATCCAGCGGGCCGGGGAACGGGCCTTGGCCGCAGGCGCAGGCCTGCCCGCCGCCTTGGAGATCGCCGCCGCGCTGCGGGCGCGCTTTCCTGACACACCCTTGATTTTGATGGGCTATACCAATCCGGCCGAAAGCCTGGGCCCAGCCCGGCTTGCCCAGCGTGCCGCCAAGGCCGGCCTCGATGGATTGATCCTGGTGGATCTGCCGCCTGAAGAGGACGGCCCGATCCGCACCGCTTTGGCGCAGGCCGGCCTGGCGATGATCCGCCTCGTCACCCCCACCACGGACAGCGCAAGATTGGCGCGCATTCTCGACGGGGCATCCGGTTTTCTGTATTATGTGTCCGTTGCCGGTGTGACCGGCGCGCAGGCGGCCTCCCCGGAGGCGGCAAGCGCGGCGCTGGCGAAGGTGCGGGGCCAATCGGATCTGCCCGTGGTTTTGGGTTTCGGGATCCGCACACCGGAGGCCGCAGCGCTTTTCGCTGGATTTGCGGACGGCGTGGTGGTTGGCTCTGCACTCGTTGATGAAGCGGGCAGCGGCCCGCCGGAAACAGCGGCGCGCCGGGTGGCGGAGCGGGTCGATGCATTATCACGCGCTGTGCGTGCAGCGCGATCAGACTAAAGGGAAAGTGCCGTTCGATGAACTGGTTCTCCAACCTCACGCGCCCCGGCCTCAAGCGCCAAGGCGAAAAACGCGAAGCCCCGGATAATCTCTGGATCAAATGTCCCCAGACCGGGGAATTGATCTTCCAGCCCGATTTGGAGGCCGGCCTTTGGGTTACGCCCTCTGGCTTTCACATGCGCATCGGGCCCGATCAGCGCTTCAAGCACTTGTTCGACGGGCCCGGCTGGAAGCCGATCGCCTTGCCCGAAGTCACCAAGGATCCGCTGCGTTTTCGCGACGACAAACGCTATATCGACCGACTCAAATCCTATCGGGCCAAGACCCATCGCGAAGATTGCATGGCCTGCGCCTTCGGCCCCATCGCGGGGCAGCCCGCCGTCTTGCTCGTGCAGGATTTCGCCTTCATGGGCGGGTCTTTGGGCATGGCCGCCGGTGAGGCCTTCGTTACCGCCGCGCACGAAGCCATTCGCCACAATGTGGGGCTGGTCGTGGTGGTCGCGTCCGGCGGGGCGCGCATGCAGGAAGGCGTGCTCTCCTTGATGCAAATGCCGCGCACCACCTTGGCCATCGAGGAATTGCGCGAGGCCGGCCTGCCTTATCTGGTGGTGCTGACCGACCCAACCACCGGGGGCGTCACCGCCTCTTATGCCATGCTGGGCGATGTGCATCTGGCCGAGCCGGGGGCCGTGATCGGCTTTACCGGGCCGCGCGTGATCGAAAGCACCATCCGCCAAAAGCTGCCAGACGGATTCCAGCGCTCGGAATTCCTGTTGGACAAGGGCATGGTGGACCGGGTGGTCGATCGGCGCGAGCTGAAAGCCGTTTTGGGCTCGCTGCTCAGCATGCTGACCCCAGCCGCGGCGGTTTTGAGTGCCGGCACGGAGGCCAGCCTTGCCCCGATGCCGGCCCCGATCGAGTTTCCGCCCGAGCAAGCCGCCATCGCCAAGCCTTCCCGCCTGGGCAAAACCCGGGTCGGCGCGCGCAGCCGGGCGCAAGCGGCCCGGGCGGCGGAGTGAAGCTGGGCCAAGGCCGCATCGCGGCACGTTTGGCGGAAATCGGCCAGGAATTTGGCCATGGGCTAGGGCTGGAGCTTGGCCGCATCGCCGCCGCTCTAGAGGCCATGGGCCGGCCGCAAGATCGCCTCGCCCCGGTGCTGCACGTGGCCGGAACCAATGGCAAGGGCTCTGTCTGCGCCTTTTTGCGGGCCATCGGCGAGGCCGCCGGCCTGCGCGTGCATGTTTTCACATCGCCGCATTTGATCACGCCGAATGAGCGCATCCGCCTGGCCGGCCACTTGATCGAGGATGAGGCGTTCTTGGCCGTCCTGGATGAGGTGGGGGCCTGCGGCGTGCGCCTCACCTATTTCGAGGCGATCACGGCCGCGGCGATTTTGGCCTTCGCGCGCACGCCCGCCGATTGGATCGTCATGGAAGTCGGCTTGGGGGGCCGCTTTGACGCCACCAATGTCCTCGATACCGCGCTCAGCGTCATCACCCCGCTGGGGCTCGATCACCAGGCCTTTTTGGGCCCCGATCTGGCCGCCATCGCCATGGCCAAAGCCGGGATTTTGCGCTCCGATCGCCCGGCCTTGATCGCGCGTCAGCCCGAAGCGGCCATGGCCGTGATCGAAGCCGAAGGCGCAAGGCTGGGCACGAACCTGCTCCGCGCCGGCCGCGAATGGGATGCCTATGCCCAAAACGGGCAGCTGATCGTGCAGACCTTGGATGCCTTGCACGCTTTGCCCGCGCCCGCGCTGCCTGGGCCCCATCAGTTCGAAAATGCCGGCCTGGCCGTGATGGCCGCCTTATCCATGCGCGATCCGCGCATCAGCCCGGACGCGCTGGCCCGGGGCCTTGGCCAGGCCCGCTGGCCAGGGCGCATGCAGGCCTTGACGCGCGGCCCGCTGGTTTTGCTCGCCGGCGGCGCGGAGCTATGGCTCGATGGCGGCCATAATCCGCACGCGGCCTTGGCCTTGGCGGGCGCCCTGCGCGAGATGCAGGCCAAGCGCCCCGCCAAGCTGGGCCTGATCTGGGCCATGCTGGAAGCCAAGGATGCCGGCCAATTCCTGGCCCCGCTGGCGCAGCTTTCTCCTTACGTGTTTCCTATCGCAATAGAGACCGGCCAGGCTTGGCATGCGCCCCAGGCTTTGGCGCAGATAGCCCGAATGCACGGCCTCAAGGCCAGCGAGGCTGGCGGCCTAGAACAGGCCGTGCTTCACGCCGCGCAAAATGGCTGCGGCCGCATCCTGATCACGGGATCCTTGTATCTGGCCGGGGCGGTGCTGGCCGCGAATGGCAGTTTCGACCTCGTGGCGGCCTGACAGCCGGCCAAGCCTCACACACTCTCGCTGAGCCATTCCATCAGCTTGCTTTTGGGCATGGCCCCCACGCGCGTGGCGGCCACCTTGCCATTGCGAAACAGCATCAAGGTGGGGATGCCGCGCACCCCGTATTTGCCTGGCGTCATCGGGTTATCATCAATATTCAGCTTCACGACCTGCAGCTTGCCGGCCAGTTCTCCCGAAATTTCATCGAGTGCCGGGGAAAGCTGCTTACACGGGCCGCACCATTCGGCCCAAAAGTCCACCAGAACGGGGCCTTCCGCTTTCAGCACATCGCTGTCGAAGCTGTCATCCGTGACTTTGACTGTAGACATCAGGGCCTCCGCAACGGCGTATCAGCCGGCATCTCCATTACCTATGCAGAGTTGCGGGCCGGTTCAACCTCGAAAGCTGCAGCGCGTCGAAAGCCGTCGGATCGGCCCGCCTGGAAACCATCAAGCGGGATGCCGATCGGCACGCTTGCGCCGCGCTCTCCTCTTCGCGGCGGTGCCGCCCGTATCCGCATCGCCGATCCCGCGCAGCACGACGCGCCCACAATCTGGAAACGTCACGGCCAATTCCAATTCCCCGCCAAGGCTGCGCACATAGGTTTGGAGCACGGACAACATGAGATCCGTGCGCTGTTCGAGCTTGGCGACATAGGGCTGTGACACACCCAGTGTTTTTGCCACTTCAACCTGCGTTTTGGCACGGGCTTTTCGTAATCCCTGAAGCGCATGATATTCGCGCGCGATCTCCACCGCACGGCTGGTGACACGCTCTCGGCGCGCGGGTTCCATCTCCGCGAGAACCGCCTGCAAGGTCATTGGCTGGGCCATCATCATGTCCTTCTCTTCATGCGCGCAAGATGGGCACGCAAGCGCCCGTCCGCCAACGCGATCAATCGTTGATAAAACCGTCTTGATCCAGGCTGGCCTTGTCACCACCGACGAGAACGACTGCCCGCCGTCTTGGATCGAAAGCGAATGCAAAGCGCCATGCCTGTCGCCCGATAGAAAAGCGAAGCTCCTTCATATTCGGATACGCTGAGCCCTTGAGCGTATCCGCCAAGGGCCTGCCGAGCCGTGGCCCTTCTTGCCCCAGCACGATCAAGTGCGCTGTCAGTTCGTCCTGGACCCCTGGATCCAGCCCATCATACTCCGGCTGAAACTCGGGCGCGTAGATGATTTCCCACACGGTCAGAGGCCCATTATAACTTTACCAGCATATTTCTCAAGCGGTTGTTTTGCAATAACGCTCCGTCGATCCAATATCTCCGGACCAAATCGGGCGCGCCTCACGCCCACTCATCCGGCACGGCCATGACATGCGGGGCCTGCGTCCAGATCAAGGCGGCGTGGATGGCGCGCCCGGGAAAGGCCGCCGCCAAGGCGCTTTGATAGGATCGGATCTGCTCCAGATAGCGCAAATCCACCTGTTCCAGCCGCTTCGGCGCGGGGCGATCGGTTTTGAACTCGACCACCCAGATTTCCTTGGGATTGATCAACAACCGATCGACGATGCCGCGTTGGCCAAGGCCGATCACCGGCTGCTCGGCCCGGCTGCCGGGGCCGAAAGCCGCCGCGCAATCGGGATGGGCCAGCACGCCGGCCGCTTCTTGAAAATAGGCGGCTGCGGCCTGCGAAGTGCAGCCCTGGCGCATCAGCCAGGCCAATCCGGCCTGCTCGCGGCGCTCGGGGGCGATATCGGGCAGGCGCTGCAACAATCCGTGGATCATCCGCCCGCGCGCAAAGCGCTGGATCGCCGCATCCGAAGCCGGCATGGCTGCCCCGAACCGGGTGCTGGGCCGCAAAGCGGGCGCGGGCGTGGCCGGCGCAGCCAGCCGCGTGAGCCAATCGGGCGCAGGCGATGGGCGCGCCGCGCTTGGCGTATCCGGGGCAATGCTCGCCATGAGCCGCTGGCCAAGCTGAAAGCCTTCGCCAAAGGGCGTCGCGGCCGGCTGGCCCAGGCGCGACAGCGTGCGCTCCACCAGGGCGTGCCAACTGCTCTCGCCGACCTTGCCCTCACCTTGGCCCTTGGCCGCGGCGCACACGATGAGCCGATCCTGGGCCCGCGTCAGCGCCACATAGAGCAGGCGCAGATGCTCGGCGGCTTGCGCATCGTGCTCGGCCTGGCGGCAAGCCGCGCTGCTCTTGTCATCCTCTTTGCCCGCGCCGGCCAAAACCGGGCCCGCTTCGTCCCAGAACAAACTCTCACCCGATCCGCCTGGCTCGCCGGCTGAATCGGCCAGAAACACGATCGGGGCCTCCAGGCCCTTGGCCCCGTGCACGGTCATCACCCGCACGGCCCGCCCGGTTTCTTCGCCTTCGCGCTTGATGGAGCCGGAATCGGCGCTCATCGCCCCCAAAAAGGCCCAGAGATTGCCCAGCCCCAAAGCCGGGGCCTCTAAGGCCTTGGCCAGCAATTCCTCCAACGGATCGCGCGCTTCTTCCCCGAGGCGGGCCAACATCAGCTGCCAGCCCGAACGCCCCGCGCCATCCACGCTTTCCAGCAAATGGGCCAGGAAGTGAAACGGATTGGCCGCCCGCCGGGCGATCAGCCCTTCGATAAAGGCCTGCGCCGGGGCCCAAAGGGGATCAATAGCGGCGCGCAGCCGCTCGATCAGGCTTTCGCCTTGGGCGCGCGCCTTCGCCAGTGCATAAAGCCCGGCCTCATCTTCCTCCACATGCCCCAGGAAGGGGCCTTTGAGCACGCAGGCCAGCGCCAAATCATCACGCGGATCGAGGGCAACGCGCATGCAGGCCAAAGCATCCTGCACCGCCAGCTCGTGCGGCAAGGACATGCGATCGGCCCCGGCCACGGGCAGGCCGGCCCGCTTCAGCGCCCGCAAGACGGCATCAAATTCCTTGCCCCGCTTTTTCACCAGGATCAGCACATCCCCGGCATGCATGGGGCGCAGCGTGCCGCTTTCCCAAACGCCATCGCCCGAAGCGATCCAGCCGGCGATGGTCTCGGCGATGGCGCGGCCCAGCAAAGCGGGGGCATCCATGGCCTGTTCCTGCTCTTGGGGGGCCTCGCCGGCTTCGGCCGGGTTTGTTTGCGGCCGCGGCACGGCCGGCCAAACCTGGACAAGGCCCGCTTGCTCCGCGCGCCAGCTCGTATGGGCAATTTTGTCAAACACGCCGGGCGTATCGCCGCCCACCAATTGATCGGCCAGAACCGCATCCACCATGGCCAAGATTTCGGGGCAGGAGCGGAAAGACATGCCCAAGGACGGGGCCACGAAGGGCGTTTGCGCGGCATGCGCCTGCATCGAGAGCGCCTGCGCCTGAGCCAGAAAGCCGGCCGGATCGGCCCCTTGGAAGGAATAGATCGATTGCTTGGGATCGCCCACCGCGAACACGGTGCGCCGAACCCGCCCGCGCGCGCCTTCGCCAGCGAAAAACTCTTCCTGCAGCGGGGCGAGCAGCGCCCATTGGCTGGGGCTGGTATCTTGGCCCTCATCGATGAGGATGTGATCGATCCCGCCATCCAGCTTGTACAGCACCCAGGCCGCGGCCGGGCCATCGGCCAGCAAATGCAAGGCGCTGGCGATCAGATCCTCGAAATCCAGCACGCCGGCCCGTTGTTTCGCCGCGGCATAGGCATCGGCCATTTCCTGGCCCAGAATCTGGGCAGCGAGGCTGTCTTCCATCCGCGCGCGGGCCTTGAGGCGCTGATCGATCTCGCCCAGGCGCTGGGCTTCCTCGTCGAACAGGCGCGCCAGCCAAGGCGTATTCTTGCGCGTGCCGGGCGTGGGGGAGGCCTTATGGACTTCGCCATCCGATTGTTTGAAAAAAATGGCGCGATACGCCGCGAAATCCTGCGGAGCCGCACGGGCAGCGGCGATGCGCTGGCCCGCCTCGCCATCCCGGATGCCACCGCCCTGGAGGACATCTTGAGCCAGAGCGAGGCTTTTCCACGGTGCGCGGGCCAGCCCCTCTTGGTGTAAATCGGCGATGGGCGGCGGATCGCCATGGCGCTGGGCGATGGCCCGCGCCGCGCCGCTGGCCGGGCCGAGCTTGGCGCGCTTGGCGGCCAGGCTGGCCAGCAAAGCCTGAAAGCGCTCGCTGTCCAGCCGCGCACTCAGGCGGGCCAAGGCCTCACGGGCTTGTGGGCGATGGGCCGCGTGGGCCCAGGCCTCCTGCAGCATGCGCTTTTGTTCGGCCTCGTCGGCGATGCCGAAGCCGGGCGCGACGCCCGCCTCCAGGGGAAAGCGCCCGATCAGCCGCTCACAGAAAGCGTGGATGGTCTGGATGCGCAGGCCACCGGGCGTTTCCAGGGCCCGTGCGAACAGCGCCCGGGCCCGGGCCAAGGCCTTGGGGCTGATGGAATCGGCTTCGCCCAGATCGGCCAGCTCCCCCGCCAGCACGTCATCGCGTGCCACGCACCAGGCACCCAGCCGCGAAAACAGCCGCCGCTGCATCTCGGCCGCCGCCGCCTTGGTATAGGTGATGCACAAAATGGCCGAAGGGGCCCCGCCCGCGAGCAGCAAGCGGGCCACCCGATCGATCAGCACTTTGGTTTTGCCCGAGCCCGCATTGGCCGTGACAAACACCGAGGCATCGGGATTGGCGGCGGCCGCCTGCTGGGCTTTGGCCCGGATCCAGGCGGCGCTCATGAGGGGGCTTGGCTCCATTCGCCGCGCCGGGCCAGCTGGTCATAATCGGTGTACTTGGTGGCAAACTGCAAACGGGGCTTGCACAAATAGGCTTGGCCGGCATCGCCATAGGCCCGCATGAGGCCGATCAGGCGGCAAAGGGCCTGTTCCCCCGCCTCGGCGACGCTTGCGATCAGCTTGACATCACGCGCGTGCGGATCGCGCCCCGAAAGGGCCCAATAGATCAGCCGCGAGGTGGGCTGCGCGCCGAGGCCGGCAAAACCGCCGCGCGCCAGGATGGCCGCCTCCAGGCATAATTGCGAGGCAAGGCCCGCCTGGACCTCCTTGTCGGAGGGATGGCTCCCGGATTTGAAATCCACGATCTGCGCGCCATCCGGCATGAGATCGATGCGATCGGCCCGGCCATGCAGGCGCAAGCCTTCGATGTCCAGCGCGCCGGCCGCTTCCAAAACGGTTTGCGCACCGCTTTTGGCCCGTTCGTGGCACCAATCGGTAAGCCGCTGCGCGGCGAGCGCCAGGCGCGCGCGCTCTTCCCTTAGGCGCTCGGGCCGAAAGCCTGCTTCCCTGAGCTGGGCTAGCATGCATTCCAGCACCTCTTCGGCCATGCCGGCCGGATCGGAAATTTCCAGCGCCCGGTGCAAGGCGATCCCGCGCTCGCGCGCGCCGGCCTCGATGCCGATCAGATCAAGCGGCTTGAGGCGCAAAATGCGCTTGGCATAAAAGGCGTAGGGATCGCGGATGAGCAATTCGACATCGGTGATGGCGATGGCGCGCGGGCGCGCGCTCAGCGGCGGCCTCGGCGAAGGCGGCCGGGCGGGCACAAAAGCGGCCGGCATGTGCAGCGCGCGGGCCCATTGGCGCGGATCGCGCTCTGGGCTGGGGGCCAGGCTGTCCATCCCGGCCCCTTTGAGCAGGGTCAACAGCCGCCACAGCCAGCGCGAGGCCACGCGTGGCGCACCCTCGCTGCGCTGCGTTCGGGTGAACACCACCTGCGGGGCGCAGGCCAATTGCGCGAAATCATGCGCCGCCAGGCCCAAGCGGGCTTCGGGCGGGGGCAGGCCCAGTTCGGCGCGCATGGCCCGGTTGAGCAGCCCGTCTTCGGGTGGGGGCCCCGGCCAAACCCCCTCATTGAGGCCGCCAAGGATCAGCAGATCGCGGGTTTGCAAACGGGCTTCGAGCGGCCCCCAAATGGCCAGACGCGGCTCGGAATCCGCTGTGCCGGCCAAAATCTGGCCGCGCATGAGCACGTTGATCAGGCGCGCCCCGCTGCGCACCTCGCAGGGGCCAAGCGCCTGGCCGTGCTCGGCCAAGCCGCGCAGCAAATTGGCCGCCGCTTCGCCATCGGCCGCGTCAAACGCCTCCTCGCCCGCGCAAAGCTGCATCGCCGCCGATAGCCGCCGCGCCCAATCGGAGAGATCCACAAGGGCCGCATCCGCCGCGCGCAGGGTTTCGAGCAAAGCGCCGATGGCCGCCATCACATCCGCAGCGGCGGCCCCGACCAAAGCCGAGAGGCTGTGCCAATCGCCGTGGCGGCGCGGGCCGCGCAAATGCGCCAAAAGGCTGGCCGCCTGATCCGCGCGCGTTTGGGCCGCGAGGCCAAAATTGGCCAAGGGATGGCTGATCAGCCCGGCCAGCGCCAAAGGATCGCCTTCATCCACGGAAAGCTGAACCAGCAAGGCCAGCAGCGCCCCGCGCGGGGAATCCAGCAAGCCGTGCCCGCCGCTGGCGGAAATGGCGAGGCCCCAACGCGCCAGCTTGGCTTCCACCCGGCGCGCCAGGCCCATATCGGGGGTGACCAAAGCAGCGGTGCGCCCAGGCGTCTCGAGCGCCTCGCGCAGCAAGAGGGCCACGCAATTGGCCTCTTCATCGGGGCTGGCCGCCTCGATCAGGCTGAGGCCCTGCGCGCCTTGGGCCGCGAAATCCGCCCCGCCCGCTTCTTGCAGGCGCGCCAGCCAATCGGCTGTGGCATCGGCGGGGGCCAGGGCCTCGCGCATCAACACGCGGCGCGCCGCGCGCACGGCGGGCAGCGCCTCTTCGCCCAATATGGGGATGTCCTGGCGGTGCAGGCCCAAAGACTCCAAGGATTTTTTGAGCGCGAATTGCGGGTGCTGGGCATCGATGGCCCCCCAGGCCGCATCATCCAAGCGCCCGTCCAGGCCAGGCAACAGCACACAGCCCTTCGGCAGGCCGGCCACCACCCCCATCAGGGCCCGCACGCCGGCCACCGATCCGGTCGAGCCGACGATCAGGATCGGCGCGTGCGGCGGGGCGGCCAGCCAGCGGGCCGCCAGATGCTCCAGCACGGCATGGCGGCGCTGGGCGGGATCGGCCAGGCTTTCCTGCGCCAGATGCTGGGGCCAGATCTGCGTCACGATACGCAGGAATTGCAGGGATTTTTCCCAATGCTGGGCAAAGCGCTGATCCTGTACCAGGCCATCGAGGCGGCCCCAATCGACCTCTCCGCCGCCGGCCGCCGCGCTATCGAGCAGACGGCACAGATCATCAGCGACCGCCAGCGCCCTTGAAGGATCGGCAAAGCCGGTTTCGGCCTGATCCTTGGCGCGCACCAGCCGGGCCAGCTCCAGCCGGCGGCGCAAGGGATCGATGGCCGGCAGGAGTTCGAAATCCAGCGGCTCGGCACCCCAGACATCGGGATCATCCTCGATATCGCCCAGCGGGCGGATGGCGGGCATCAGGCCCGCATGGCCCGCCGCCGCGAAGGCCGAAATCAAAGCGGGGATGGAGCGCCGGTTGGGAACCAGGATCAGGGCATCGGCCAAGGCGAAAGGATCGCTGCCCGTGTGCAATTCACGGCGCATGGCCTGCACGACCAAAGCCAGCAAATCCGCGCCCGGCAAGGCAGCGCGCACGCGCGGGCAATCCCCGGTGAACAGGCCGATGAGGCTCATTGCCGCGGGCGGATCAGGCGCGCATGCGCCGCGGCCAAAGCGGCCGGATCCCCGACATGCATCCAAAACCCATCGAACACGCAGCCATGCAGGCGCCCTTCTGACGCAAGGCGGCGCCAGATCTTGGCCAGGGAGAAGGATTCCTCCTCCATGCCATCGACGATTTGCGGCTTGGTGATGTGCAGGCCCATATAGGCCAAGGGGGCGCTTGCCGCCTCATTGCGAAAGCGCAAGCGGCCTTCATTGGCCGGGAAAAAATCCCCCGGCCCGTCAAATCCCAGGGTGTTTTCCAGCGGCACGACCAGCAGCAGCACATCCATGCGGGCCGGATCCCAGGCACGCGCCAGGGCCAAGGCAGCCGAGCTTGCGCCTTGCCAGACGCTATCGGTATTGCCGATGAAAATCGGCCCCTCCCCCAGCATGG
>CAZAGL010000049.1:0-11963 GCA_964484435.1 uncultured Caulobacteraceae bacterium | reverse complement strand
CCTTGGGCTTTGAAAAGGGGGATGCGAAAAACCCCTTCGCGGTGTTTGGCGGATGAGCCTTGCTGCGGTGTTGACGCGGGCCTTTGCGCTGTTGCAGGCGGGGCAGGTCGCGCAGGCCGAGACGACACTCGGGCCAGTCATGGAGGCCGCCGGGGCCAGTGGCCTGCATTTGCTGGGGCTGATCCGATCGGCCCAGGGCCGTTTGGCGGAAGCTGAAGGTTTGCTGAGTGCGGCCCTAAAGATCGAGTCGCGCAACCACGAGATCTGGGCCAATATGGGCAATCTCAAGCGCAAGATGGATTCGATCGACGAGGCCCAATCGCATTATCGGCAGGCACTCGCGCTCGCACCACGGTTTTTACCAGCTCTGCGCGGCCTGACACGCCTTCTGCTGGAAGATGGCGCGTTCGAGCAGGCGGAGGTCCTGGCGCGTTCCCAGCTTGCGGCTGGCGATGACGGATCGGCCTTCGCTTTGCTGTCGCAGGCTTTGCGTGGGCAGCGCAAGCCCGCCGCCGCGCTAGAAGTGTGTGAGCAGGCCATGCAGCAAGGGGTGAGGGCCGCCCCGGTTTTGCTTGAACACGCCATCAATCTTGAAAAACGGAGTCAAATCCCGGCGGCATTGCGGCAATACGAAGCGCTGGCGGCTAGCGGGCTGCGCGATCCAGCTCTCTTCATCAACTGGGCGAGTGCCGAAGCGGCACGCGATGATCCAGAGACGGCGGCGGCCCGTTTGCGCGATGGGCTGGCACATGCGCCCCTTGATGTGGGGCTGCATCACGCCTTGGTGCATGCATGTGCAGCCCTGGGCCAACCAAATCCTGAGGGCGAACTGCTGGAAGCGCTCGCGCGCCAGCCGGGCCAGTATGCCCTTTTACGCCTGGCCGCGACCTTGCTGCGCCAGCTTGAAAGGCCAGAACGTGCTGATCCATGCTTTGCAGCGGCCAAAGCCGCTGCACCGCAGGATGGATGGATCGATCTGGCTTGGGCCGAACATTTGGATGAAACTGGAGATCCACAGCAGGCCATTCAGCTTTTGGTGCGGGCGCAGGCCTCAATCGCGCCAACCCGCCATTCTCTAGCTGTTATCGCCCATGCCCATTTGCGCACCGGCAGTTTCGAAACGGCGTTGCGCGCCAGCGAGCAGCTCTTGCGCCTTTGTTCCCATGATCAGCTGGGATTGGCCTATGCCATGACGGCACGGCGCATGCTGGGAATGGGCCAGGACTCCAGCGCACTGGTGCGCATTTATGAATTGCCGGCACCGTCTGGTTTCGATTCGCTGGAAGATTTCAATGCGGCATTAAGCAAACGCCTCAACGCGATGCATGAGACGGCTTCGATCCCGCTTGGTCAATCCGTGCGCAGTGGTTCGCAGACGGCCAAGAGCTTGTTGGAAAGCGAGGACCCGGTCATTCTTGGGTTTTTCGAGGCATTGGCCGCGCCATTGCAGGCTTATGAGGCCGAAATGGGGGCGATGGGCTGTTCCGAACTCGCGCAAAGGCGCACGGGTCGCAGGCGAATAAGCGGCTGCTGGTCCATCCGTTTGCGGCCCGGTGGTTGGCACGTCAATCATGTGCATCCGCAGGGCTGGGTCAGCTCCGCTTATTATGTGCAAACCCCCGATGCCCCCGCGCGCGAGGGGTGGCTGAAATTTGGTGAGCCGCGCTATCCTATTCCGGGCTGCGGCCCGGATCATTGGGTCCAGCCGCAACCGGGGCGGCTCATTCTGTTTCCTTCTTTTTTGTGGCACGGTGTGGAAAGCTTTTCCCGCGGCGGCGCGCGTTTGACCATCGCGTTTGATGCGGTTCCGGCATGAATACCAAATTCGCCATTTTCGATCTGGACGGCACCTTGCTGGACAGCCGCGCATCGATCACCCGCGCGATGGCCAGCGCCTTCGCGGATTTGGGCCTGCCGGTTCCGGGTTATGAGGAAACGCGCCGGATTGTCGGCCTATCCCTCCATCCCGCCATCGAGGCGCTCGCGCCGAGCTTGCCGCGCGAGGAATATGGCCGCCTTGGCCAGGCTTATCGGGCGGCGGTGCTGCGCCAGCGCGACGACGGCCACAGCGAAGCGCTTTATCCCGGGGCGCGGGCGCTGGTGGATCGCTTGCGCGGCCAGGGATGGCGGCTTGGCATCGCCACCGGCAAAGCCCGGCGCGGCGTGCGCCATTTTCTGGATACGCACGGCTTTGTCGATGCGTTCGATTGTGCCTTTTGTGCCGATGATGGCCCGGGCAAGCCCGATCCGCATATGCTGCGCCTCAATCTCGCCGCCCTCGAAATCCAGCCGCGGCAGGCGGTGATGATCGGCGATACCAGCTTTGACATGGAAATGGCGCGCGCGGCCGGGGTTTATGCCCAAGGCGTGGCCTGGGGCTTTCACACGCGCGAAGAAATGCTGGCGGGCGGAGCCCATCACGTGGCCTTGGAATTCGAGGACCTGGAGGCGCAATTGCTGGCCAGGGCCCTGCCGTGAAAACCAGTGCGCACCACAGCCTGTTCACCCATGCCGTGCCCGAGCCGGCACCCGATGGCGCAGGCTATTTGGTGCTGTTGGATGGCAGGGCGCTGTGCACGCCTGGGCGCCTGCGCCTCAAGCTGCCGACGCGGGCTTTGGCCGGGGCCATTGCGGGCGAATGGGCGGCGCAAACGCAGCGCATCGATCCTCTCTCGATGCCGCTGACGCGCCTTGCCAATGTCGCGATCGAGCGCACACCCCTGGCGCGGGTGGAATTGGCCCGGGAAATCCAACGCTATGGCGAAACCGATCTGCTGCATCACCGGGCCGATAGCCCGGAGGGCCTGGTGCGCCGCCAGGCCGCTGCCTGGGATCCCATCCTCGATTGGGGCGAAAGCGCCTTGGGCCTGCGCCTTGCCATCGTGCACGGCGTGATCGCGCCGGCTCGCGATGCCTCTGTTTTGGCTGAGGCGGCCCTGGCCCTCGATGATTTCCGGCTGACGGGCCTTGTTCATGGGGCCAATCTGCTTGGCTCGGCCTTTTTGGCCTTTGCCCTGCTGCGCCAGCGGATCACGGCCTCGGAGGCGCTGCGCCTCGCTTGTGTGGACGAAGATTTCCAGGAAGCGCGCTGGGGCCAGGATGCGCAAAGCCAAGCGGCCAGGCGCGCGCAGGAGGCCGACATGCTGGCGCTGGGCCATTTTTTGGCTTTGCTGGACGGCGCGGATGCGGCGCTTTAGGTAGAGTTTTTTCGCTTCACTCATCGGAGCCACGCCCCATGAAAACCGTCCTGGAAGAACTTGAGCGTCGCCGGGCCGCAGCGCGCGCTGGCGGCGGCGAAAAGCGGGTGGCCGCCCAGCACGCCAAGGGCAAGCTTTCGGCGCGAGAGCGCTTGGCCTTGCTGCTCGATGAGGGCTCCTTCGAGGAGTTCGACATGTTCGTGGAGCATCGCTGCGCCGAGTTCGGCATGGCCGAACAGCGCGTGCCGGGCGATGGGGTGGTCACGGGCTGGGGCCATGTCCATGGCCGCCTGGTTTACGTGTTTTCCAAGGATTTTACGGTGTTTGGCGGCTCGCTCTCCATGGCCCATGCCGAAAAGATCGTGAAAGTCCAGGACATGGCCATCCAGAATGGCGCACCGATCATCGGCCTGTTCGATGCGGGCGGGGCGCGCATCCAGGAAGGCGTCGATAGCCTGGCCGGCTATGCCGACATCTTCATGAAAAACATTTTGGCTTCGGGCGTCGTGCCGCAGATCAGCGTGATCATGGGGCCCTGTGCGGGCGGGGATGTCTATTCCCCGGCCATGACCGATTTCATCTTCATGGTGCGCGGCACGAGCTATATGTATGTGACCGGCCCGGACGTGGTTAAAACCGTAACCAACGAAACCGTCACGCATGAGGAATTGGGCGGCGCGCGGGTGCACGCGGCCAAATCCGGCGTGGCCGAAGGGGCTTTTGAAAATGATTTCGAGGCCATGCTGCAAACGCGCCGGCTGATCGATTTTCTGCCGCTCAGCAATCGCAGCCCCGTGCCATCCTGGCCCAGCTATGACGATCCAGAGCGGGTGGATTACAGCCTCGACACGCTGATCCCAGATAATCCCAATCAGCCTTATGACATCAAGGAATTGATCGAAAAGGTGGCTGATGAGGGGGATATTTTCGAAATCTCTCCGGAGTTCGCCAAAAACATCGTCACGGCCTTCGGGCGCCTCGATGGCAGCAGTGTGGGCTTTGTGGCCAATCAGCCTTTGAGCCTGGCCGGGGTGCTCGATAGCGATGCCAGCCGCAAGGCGGCCCGCTTCGTGCGCTTTTGCGATGCTTTCGGCATCCCGATCATCACCTTTGTCGATGTGCCGGGATTCTTGCCGGGCACGCGCCAGGAATATGGCGGCCTGATCAAGCATGGAGCCAAGCTGTTGTTTGCCTATGGCGAGGCGACGGTGCCCAAGGTGACGGTGGTCACCCGAAAGGCCTATGGCGGGGCCTATGACGTCATGGGTTCAAAAAACCTGCGCGGCGATATCAATTACGCTTGGCCTTCGGCGGAGATCGCGGTGATGGGCGCCAAGGGGGCGGTGGAAATCATTTTCCGGGCCGATATCGGGGATCCCGAGAAGATCGCCGCCCGCACGCAGGAATATACCGAGCGATTCGCCAATCCCTTCGTGGCGGCCTCGCGCGGCTATCTGGATGATGTGATCATGCCGCATTCCACCCGCCGACGGATCATCAAGGCGCTCTCGGCGCTGCGCACCAAAAAGGTGGAGCAGCCGTGGAAAAAGCACGATAACATCCCGCTTTGAATTTCATGGCGCGCTTGGTGGAGAGGTTATTTCATTGATCCCGTAGCTTTCCCAGTAGAGGTCAATATCGGGGTTGGCGAGCTGCGCAATGAGAAAGTCCCCAAAGCCTTCGGGGTTTCGTTGCATAACTTTCGTGATCCCCAGCCCGGAGCGGGCAATGGGGGATTTCGGATCAAGGCGCAAAGCGGTCTGGAAATCGCGCTGGGCCTGCTTGGGTGACTTGAGCTTGAGATAAGCCGTGGCGCGTGCGGTCAGGGCTTCTGGATATTGGGGATCCAATCTCACGGCTTCATCGCAACTGCGAAGGCCGGCCTGTAATTGTTCGCCCAAGGCGGTATAAACTTGGCAGTGAAAAACCAACAATGGAACGCTTCGGGGCTCTGTCGCCAAGAGTGCATTAGCTTCGTTCTTGGCTCGGTCGTTGGCTTTCCCAGCTATGGCGACCAACACGCGCGCCATGATCGCGTTCTCGTGGGCCGAGGAATCTTCCTTGGAGGAATCGACGAACTTGTCCATGAGCGCGAGGGCCTTATCGGCCTGCCCATCCTTCGCCAGCGCTGAAGCCAGGCTGATAAGATAAGAAGGGTTATCTGGGCTTTGTCGATGCAGTTCAGATAAATCACCAGTCGCGCCAGAGTAATTTTTCATACGGATATAAGTTTTTGCGCGTGCAAGGATCGCGTAGGATTCTTTTGGACTGGCACGAGAAGATTTCGAGAAATACTCGACAGCCTTTGTATATTCCCGCTTTCGGTAAGCGAGATTGCCGGCAGCATTGTTGGCCACCCAGTTTTCTGGATCAATCGCCAGTGCCTTGGTGATGTCGTTTTCTGCATTTGCGTAATCGTTGGTCTCGACAAAAGCGATGGCGCGATTGGCTAATGCCCAAACCGATATTGGGTTCTTGGCGAGAATGGCATTATAATCTGCGATTGCGCCTTTGTAATCTCCAACACGGGTCAGGGTCAGGGCCCGATCCAGCAAGGCATCTTCATCTTCGGGCGCCGAGGCCTTGAGCGCGGTGATTTCTGCGGGTGTCCCTTGCAAGTTTGCTTCGAGTTGCACGATGGCTCGTTTTTTCGCCAATGCGGAAACTTGCGTTGAAACGGCTTTGGCTTGTGCCGCAGGAATTTCATCATCCAAGCTGCGCGTGATCGTTTCGACGCGTGCGACCCCGTCGCTCAAGCTCGTTCGGCGTTCGAAGCGCCACGGGCCGATGGTTTGCGTGATTGCCTCCGCCTCCATCGAATAGCCAAAGCCCCCATAGGGCAGGGCAATGGACTGGCTGACCACAGCATAATCTGGATGCGCGATCTTATAGGGCGTGTCTTGGTTTGGCCCGGCTGGGCGCTCAAGATCAAGTTTCCATCCCAGATCCCCGCCGCTTAAAGGAAACTGCTTTCCGCCATTTTTTCCAGCATAAAGTTGTAGTTTCAGAGCCCCTTTGGCGCTGAGCACCACCTCGCGCTTGCTGTCATCAAAGCGAAAACCGACCTCATCGATCGAATCCCAAGTATAGCGAGTTTTCCAATATGCCTTGAGAAACTCTTCGCGCTGGGCCGCACTCAGGTTGTCGTGTTCGAGATGGAGAGAGACAGCGGCATCGCCGCGAATGGTCGTGCGCACATCCAGCTTAACGGGCAACGTGATGCCTTGCGTGGCATCCATACGGATTTCACTCGAAACGATGGGGTCTTTGGGCAAAAATTCGGGAAGGCGCTCCAGCTCGGCACCGCCATCGCGCAATGGCAGGGCCCATTTGTGGTTCGATCCGGCGTTGGGTGCGAGATCGCGATCGCCGTATCGGGTTGGATCGATCCAGTGTATGTTTCCATCAAGCTTGACCCGAACGAGCACATGGTCGAACGCCTGCAAGAGCGGCAAGCGCTTCTCCAATCCATCGCCGAATACGGTCTGCACCAGAGCGGCTTCGGCCGGCACGCCCAGCTTTTCAAGGATGCCGATCAGCAAGACCGTTTTGCCTTTGCAATCACCAAACCGCCGTTTCCACGTCAGGTTGGCGTCCGCGGGGACATAACCACCCTCACCAATACCAATATAGATATAGCGGATCTTCTCCTGAACCAGGCGCAGCGCTGCGATCACGCGTGCGGTGGCGGAAGCGTTCTCCGATCGGATCTTGTCGATGGCTGCATCCAGATCGGGATCCGGCTGCAGCCGCGAAGCCTTCGTGAACACTGGGAAGAGTAGAGCTGAAATTGCCCCAAAATCAGCAAATTCGCTGATTTCGAATGCCCCGACATCGTAAAAACGGTTCGGCGCACTTTCAGGTAATGGCAAGGGCTGGAGGTTGTCGGCCTCGATACGGATGCCGGCCGTCTTGGCGGTCGAAAATGGTTTGACAGCGGGCAAGCCCGGCGCTGCCCGCCACCGGAAGGCACGCTGGGGCGGCCAACTGGCGGTGACACGCAAGCGCCCCGTGGCGTTCGCCATAAGAAATCCGGAACCGATCTCTCCTTTGCCCTGAAATATCGGGTCCAATCTCGTTGTCGAGCTGGCGATTTCAAGGATGTCGCCGACCTGCAGGCCTGCCGGCTGGAGGCTGGCGGTCAACGCTCCGTCAAGCTTCGCCTGATCGAGATTTTCTTCCCGGCGAAGCACAGCGACGGATTTTCCGCCGTCGAGGAGATCAAGAATTTTCCCGTCGCGGCGGATGGCCACTCGGTGCAAGGTGAGATCTTCGAGAACAGGATTCCAGCTAAATCCCAAATTTCCCAATGCGTTTAGGCCGGCATCGGTGCGAATGGCCACCACGGTGCGTGTATAGAGATGGCGGCCCAATTCATCAAACTTGATCTGAACATCTTGCAGCAAAAGCTCGGTGGGGCCCGTGGCTTCGGGTGAAGACTTTGGAATCGCTGTATCTACTACCCAGTCGGGTGCGGGCCGGTAATTTGGTGTGTCGGCTGGGTAAGCTGCCCATGGCCACAGGCATACGCACAAAGCAATGAAGAAAAGGCGCATGACACAACCTCCATGCGCGACGTTTTTATCAATCGGAGCCGCACACGCAAATGAATATTGTGCGCGAAGGTTCATTCGGCGCATTGCATGCACCGGGCAAACATCCTTTTTGATCAAGCCGCTTCACACTTGGCGGCGCGCATGAGGCGCGCTCAATCGCAGGTGCTTGCGATTGATCAGGCCTTTTTGGGCAGCAAGCCTTCGCGCTGGGCCCGTTTGCGGGCCAGTTTGCGGGCGCGGCGCACGGCTTCGGCCTGTTCGCGCGCGCGGCGCTCGGATGGCTTTTCGTAATGATTGCGGCGCTTCATCTCGCGGAAGGTGCCTTCGCGCTGCATCTTTTTTTTGAGCGCTTTCAACGCCTGATCGACGTTGTTGTCGCGAACGAAAATCTGAACGATGGGAGATCTCCAGCAAATGAATGGTGCAAAAGACGCAGCGCGAAGTCAGGGCAGCCCCGACATCGTTGCGACATGCACCGTGTAACGGATAAGCCCATAACGCCTTCTCCGGCGTCTGTCCACGCGTGGGCGCGCATCTTGGCGCGTTTTTGCGGCATTTCTTGAAGCGGTCTTCGTCTTGCCCTTTCGCGCGGGGGCGCTGGGGGCTAGATTGCTGGCTCGGCGCGCGCCGATGCGCAAAGAGGGCCAGAATAAAGAGGGTCAGAGCATGCAATCGACCGAACTCCCATCCGCCCGGCTGCGCCAGCGTTTGCTGAACGCCATGCTGCCCATGGCCGCCGAGCGCGGCTGGAGCCATGCCGCCTTGCGCGCCGCCGCTTTGGAGGCCGGCCTGGATGAAGGCGAATGCGCGCTGGCCGCGCCGCGCGGGGCCATCGATGTCATCGACGCCTTCGCCGCCCAGGGCGATGCCAAAATGCTGGAGGCCCTGGAAGGGCTCGAGCCTTTGCCCACGAAGATCCGGGAAAAGGTGACGCAGGCCGTCTGGCTGCGCCTTGCGGGCCTAGAAATGGATCGCGAGGCGGTCAGGCGCTCCTTGCCCATCCTGGCGCTGCCGCAAAACGCGGCCGATGGCGTGCGTTTGGGCTGGCGCACCGCCGATTGCATCTGGCGTTGGCTGGGCGATCAATCCACCGATGCCAATTATTATTCCAAGCGGGCGATTTTGAGCGCGGTGCATGCCTCCAGCCTGGCCGTCTGGCTGGCCGATGACAGCGCCGGCTTTGCCCGCACCCGCAGCTTTCTGGAAGCGCGCATCGGGAATGTCATGCAGTTCGAAAAGCTGAAAGCGCGCTGGCGCGAAGCCCCTTCGATCGGCGAGGCCGTGGCCGGGGCGCTGGGATCCATGCGCTATCGCTGGACGGGGCGCTGACGGGGGCTTCCAGAACCCATGCCATGGCGCGGAGACGACATTATCGGGGACAACATCATGCCCAGTTGCGACCCCCCGCCGACTGCGCCGGAGCAAGCCAAGCAACGCTTCCTGGCATTCTGGGATGCGCGTTATCCCGAGGCCCCGCCCATCAATCATTTTTTCAAGGCCTGCTTGCCGACGCGCTGGGCCCGCATCCATAGCCTGCCCGATGCCAAGCGCTATCCGGACAATGCGCAAGAATGGGCCGAATTAATGCGCCGGCAAGATGGGGTGATCGCGGCCTTGATCGCGGAAGGCACGCGCCTGCGGATCATCGTGAATTTCATCGAAATCGATAATCCTTTGTTCAAAAAACATGATTTCGAGAATATCGGCGTGTTCGTGGATCGTGTCGCCGAGACGGTCTATCAATCGTTCCAGTTCGAAGTGGAATACAAGCCGGGTGCGCTGGATGACATCTTGATCATGATCGCGACAGAGCAAGTGCGGGGGTTTTTCATCGGGCCAGATTGCTTGATTTCGCCCTATGATGGAGGCGTTGATCTGATCTTGCAGGATGAGCAAACTTGCATGATCTTTAAACAACGGTTTCGAGATTGGCTTTCCCTGCGGGCCGATGGGCTTTAGCACTGTCCAGCCTGCCTTGCGCCCGGCGCCTTAACCATGTTAACTTGCTGCGTGGGCAAGGGGGTAAGCATGCGGGCAGTTTTGGGTTCGGCTTTGCTGGTTTGGGCTTGCGCCGCCGCTTTCGTGCCGGAGGCGGCCGCGCAGCAGGGGCCGGCCGCGAGCCAAATCTCCATCGAGGCCCAGCGCGTGGCGCGCGGCCTCCAGGCGCAGTACCAGGCCGCACTGATCCGCGAGCGGCGCCTCGCCGATGATCGCGAGCTGCAACTCATCGCCACCTATGAGACGCGCCTCAGAACCGCGCGCATGCGGGCCGATGGCCGCGTCGCGGGCGCGGCGGCGGAGCTGGAAAAAGCGCGGGCGGACTATGCCCAATTGGTGCAAACCATCGCTTTGCGCGACGCGGCTTCCCGCGCCGAGATCGAGGCGTACCGGGCCGAGGCCCAGGGGCTGGCGGCGCAGGCGACGCCCGAACGGCTCGCGGCCCTGCAGCGCTTCGCCGACGGGGACCGCGTGGGCGCCTGGCCGGTGCTGGAGGCACTGCGAGTGGCCGAGGACCGGGCGATTGAAGCCGCCTCCAATGCGCGGCGCGCCGTGCGCTGGCGCCAGGACGCGGATTTGCGCGAGATCATGCGCGTCAATGGCGAAGCGAGCACGGCCGATGTGCTGGCGCTCTGGGACGAGGCCGCCCGCCTCGATCCGCGCGATTTCTGGACGCATATTTATCGCGCGCGGCTTGCCTTGCCGCTCGGCCAAACCAGCAAGGCGCTCGAAGCGGCGCAGATGGCCCGGCGCGTGGCCCAAGGCCCGCGGGAGGAATCCGTCGCGCTCAATGAAATCGGGCGCATCCTGCAAACGCGCGATCCGGCCGGCGCCTTGCGGGCCTATGAAGAAAGCCTGGCGATCCGCCGCGATTTACTGGCCAAGGAGCCGGGCAATGTGGAACGCCTGCGCGATGTGAGCGTAAGCCTCGCTAATGTCGGGCGCATCCTGTAAACGCGCGATCCCGATGCGGCGCTGAAAGCCTATCAAGAAAGCTTGGCGATCAGCCGCGATTTGCTGGCCAAGGAGCCGGGCAATGTGCAACGCCTGCGCGACACCGCGATCAGCCACCTCAATTTGGCTGGCCTGGGAGGGGGCGACGCCGAGATGCATGCACGAGAAGCGTATCGGTTGCTGAAGGGGCTGTCTGATAAGGGCGTCCTGTCACCGCAAGACAGGCCCCACTTTGACGCTTTGGGCAAAGCGCTTGGCCAGCCAGCCAAGCCATGAGCGCCATCTTCCTCTCCTACGAGCGCGAGGATGACGGGCGGGCCGCGCAGCCCAAGAATCGCCGACTCGCTGAACGGGGTTAAGATGACGATGGATGGGATGGCGGGCATCTTCGTCTGCTAGCGCATTTCGGGCAAAAGGTTAGTCGCGGTTTTGTGCCCGAAAATGCGCAGATTCAAACGATTAGAGCATCGAACCCAGCGAAATCTGGCCGATTTTGCTGAGGATGCACAAGAAGCGCAAAAAACGCAAGAACGGGCCTGCTGGAGCGGCATGACGAAGGCGTCAATCTGGGTTATGGTGGTATCATGAGCCTTATCATCAATGATTCCCGCGCTGAATCGCTCGCCCACGAACTCGCCCGCCGCGAAGGCGTGACACCCGGAGAGGCTGTTGCACGGGCGCTGGAGGCCAAGCTTGCTTCGGGCCCTCGCGAGACCGCCGCGGTCCGCCTGCGTGCCCTGCGCGAGGAGATGCGGGCCGCTCAGCCCGGCGGATTAACGCTGATCCCGTGGGAGACTGTGAAACGCTGGGCGCGGGACGAGCCAGACGATCAATCTACGGATTAATGCGCCCTTGGTCGTGCTGGACGCCTCCGCAGCGCTTGCTTTTTCGCTTCCTTCCCAGGCGAATCCGGCCGTGGACGCGTTCTTCGCCCGCACCCCGCTCCCGTCCCTGCGCGCGCCGGGTGTGTTTCGCATCGAGGCGCGTAATGCGCTCTTGAGGTTCGAGCGCATTGGCGCGATTGTCGCAGCGCATGCGGATGCGGCTTGGAGTTTGATTGCGGCGATGGTCACGCTCGCACCGCTCGGGGAGATCGATGCGGGCTTTGATGGCGTGATCGCGCTTGCCCGCGCGGAACGGCTTTCGTTTTTCGACGCGTGCGATCTTGATATGGCAATACGAGAGGCTGCATCGCTCGCCAGCCTAGACAAAGCATTGCTGACCGCAGCGCAACGACGTGGGATCGCAGTTGAGGATC
>CAZAGL010000048.1:0-11991 GCA_964484435.1 uncultured Caulobacteraceae bacterium | reverse complement strand
TGCGCGGCGTGGAAATCTACCGCGAGGCGCGGGCGCTGGAAAAGCCCTCCGATCATGTGCCGATCTTTGCCGATTTCGCACTGGAATGACAGCGCGCGTCCCTCAAACCATCGCTTCCAGCCGCGCCAAGGCCGCCTGGAGCTTTTCCGCGCCAAGCATGGCCTCATCCAGGCGCTCTTTGTGCTCTTCGACCACCTCTTCGGGGGCGCGCTCGGTGAATTGCGGGTTGGAGAGCTTGGCCTCCAGCTTGGCGCGATCCGCCGCCAGCTTGGCCAATTCCCGCTTCAGGCGCTCCGCTTCCTGCGCAAAATCAATAATTCCCTGCAAAGGCAGGGCGATCGTCGCCTCATCCAGCACGAAACTGGCCGCACCGCGTGGCAGGGCATCAGCCGTCGTGGAATATTCCAGCCGCGCCAGGCGATCGATCAGATCCTGATAGGTCTCCAGGCGCTGGCGGGCCGCCGCATCGGCCCCCACCAGCAGCAGCGGGATGCGCGCGGCCGCCGGCACGCTTAGCTCCGCGCGGGTGGAGCGCACCTCCGAAATCAAGCGCACGATCCAATCGATCTCGGCGCAAGCCGCCTCATCGATGAGATCGGCCGCCAAAACCGGCCATCGCCCCTCGATCAACAGGCCTTTGCGGGCCGGCCCGAATTCGGCGAGGCGCTGCCACAATTCCTCGGTGATGAAGGGCATGATCGGATGCAGCAGCGTCAAGATATGATCCAGCACCCAGGCGGCGGTGCGGCGCGTTTCGGCCTTGGCGGCCTCATCGGCACCGTTCAAGATCGGCTTGGCCAATTCCACGAACCAATCGCAGAACACGTTCCAGGCAAAGCGATAAGCGGATGCGGCCGCATCGTTGAAGCGATAGGCCTCCAGCGCCTGCGTCACCTGGCCAGTGGCGCGCACCGTTTCGCTGATGATCCAGCGATTGAGCACGCCTTTTACGGCCCTTGGATCGAATTCCTCCCAATTGGCGCATTCATTCATCTGGCAAAAGCGGGCGGCATTCCAAAGCTTGGTGCCGAAATTGCGATAGCCCTCGATGCGGGCCTCCGATAGCTTCACATCCCGCCCGGGCACGGCCAGCGCCGCCAGGGTGAAGCGCAGCGCATCGGCCCCATAGCGATCGACCAAATCCAGCGGATCCATGGCATTGCCCTTGGATTTGGCCATTTTCGCGCCCTTCTCGTCGCGAACGAGGGCGTGGATATAGACATCCTTGAACGGCACCTTGCCGGTGAAATGCAGGCCGAACATCATCATCCGGGCCACCCAGAAAAAGATGATATCAAAAGCCGTAACCAGCGCGGCGGTGGGGTAGAATTTGGCCATTTCGGGCGTTTGCTCGGGCCAGCCCAGCGTCGAAAACGGCCAAAGCGCCGAAGAAAACCAGGTATCGAGCACGTCCTCATCCTGGCGCAACGCCACCGGGGCACCCAATTGCGCGCTGGCCAATTGATGGGCCTGCGCCTCCGTTTCGGCCACGAATACCTGCCCATCGGGCCCATACCAGGCCGGGATGCGATGCCCCCACCAGAGCTGGCGCGAGACGCACCAGGGCTCGATGTTTTCCAGCCAGTTGAAATAGGTTTTGGCCCAGGTTTCGGGCACGAAGCGGGTTTGGCCATCGCGAACCGCCGCGAGGGCGGGCTGGGCCAATGTCTTCGCATCGACGAACCATTGCTCGGTCAGCATCGGTTCGATGACCACGCCGGAGCGATCCCCGAACGGCTGCGAGATCGCCCGCTCTTCCACCCCGCGCAGCAGGCCAAGCCCTTCCATCTCCTCCAGCACGCGGGCGCGCGCCTCCAGCCGATCCAGGCCGTGGAAGCGCTGGGGCGCCGCCTCGGCCATGCGCGCGCGGGTGTCCATCAGCCGGTAAAGCGGGATATTGTGGCGCTTGGCCACCTGGAAATCGTTGAAATCATGCGCGCCGGTGATCTTCACCGCCCCAGAGCCGAATTCCGGATCGGGATATTCATCGGCGATGATCGGGATCAGCCGCTCGGCCACCGGCAGGCGGACCATGCGCCCGATCAGGTTTTTGTAGCGCGCATCGCCAGGATGCACGGCCACGGCCCCATCGCCCAACATGGTTTCCGGGCGCGTCGTGGCGATGACGATTTCCGAAACCCCATCCAAAGGCCCATCGGCGAGCGGATAGGCAAAGCGCCACATCTGGCCTTTGACTTCCCGGTTTTCGACTTCCAAATCCGAAATTGCCGTTTCGAAATGCGGATCCCAATTGACGAGGCGCGTATCGCGATAAATCAGGCCTTCGTTGTAGAGTTGCACGAACACCTTGCGCACGGCGGCCGAAAGCCCCTCATCGAGGGTGAATCGCTCGCGGCTCCAGTCGGCGCTGGCCCCAAGCCGGCGCAATTGCTCCAGAATGCGCCCGCCCGATTCCGCTTTCCATTGCCAGACCCGATCGGTGAAGGCCTCGCGGCCCAAGCTGCGGCGATCCTGATTGGTGCCATCGGCACCGAGCTGGCGCTCCACCACCATCTGGGCGGCAATGCCCGCATGATCGGTGCCCGGCTGCCACAGCACGGCCTTGCCGCGCAGGCGCTCGAAACGGGCCAGCACGTCCTGCAAGGTGCTGTTGAAGGCGTGCCCGATATGCAGCGAACCGGTGATATTGGGCGGGGGAATGACGAGGCAATAGGCCGGGCCTGCGCCCTTGGGCGAAAACGCCTGCGCGTTTTCCCATTGGGCATAGAGGCGCGGCTCGGCGGATTTGGGATCGAAAGACGGATTCAGCATGATCGGGACGCTATGGACCTGTCGCCGCCTTAGCAAGCCGGCTCATGGCCCCTGCTGGCCGGCATTAGGCGCTGAGGCGCGAAATTCTGTTCAATTCGGCTTCTACGCGGGTTTCAACAATGCCGGCCAGATTGGCATCGAGCCAATCCTTGAGCATGGGCTTCAGCAGTTCACGAACCAATCCTTCCAGGGTCTGGCCGGCATGATCGGAAATGCGCAAAGCCCCCGATAGCCGCATGAAGGCATCGGCCGTGGCCGCGCGCGCTGGCTCGGATACGATGGCATCCTCCTCCATCGCGGCCATTTGCACCATCGGCTCGGGCCGCACGGGGGCCGCCTTGACGGGCGCGGGTGCTGGCGGCGGCTCATCGAAGACGACGAGATCATCCAGCCCTTCATCCATCGCCTCGGGCTCGCTCTCCATGGCCATCGGCTCCGGCGTGGCTTCCATGGAGGGATCATCGGCTTTGGGCTCATCTTCCGAGATGATCCGCCGAATGGAGGCGAGAATTTCCTCCATGGAGGGTTCTGACTGGGCATTGTGCAAGGCCATGGGCGCACCTGAGACGAAACCACCACAGAATCAGCAGCGGATGGAAGCATCATAGATAGGTTTGTTGATTCGCGTCTATGGTGTAGAAGTTATCCACACCTACAGCATGTCGCGGTCAGGCACCGTCATTCTGCAGGCCGAGGGTTTTGGCATCGAGCACGCCGATAATGGCCATCAAGCTATGGGCCGAAACATAGGCATCCCGCTCTGCGTTGATCAAATTGAGCTGGGAATTGAGCAAATCCTGCTGGGTGTTGAGCACGTCCAGGGTGGTGCGCAGGCCCACGCGTTGCTCCTGCTCCGCACCTTGCAGGGCCAGGGTGTTAGCTTCCACCTGCTTGCGCGACGAGGCGATGACGCTCAAGGCCGCCTGATAATTGGCCCAAGCGGCGGTAGCGCGCTGCTGCACATCGCGGCGGCGCTCTTCCAGGCGGGCCTCGGCGACCGAAATATCGGACTTGGCCCCGCGCGTCTGCGCACGGGCCAGGCCACCATCATAAATCGGGAAAGTCAGGCGCCCCGTGATGGCGCTGCCGCGCGCCGAATTGCTGAAATCATTGATCGCCCCGCTGAGGCGGTTGACGTTCTCGCCATTGGTGCGATCGCGGTTGATCTGGCCGCTGAGGCCAACTTGCGGCAGATAGCCGGCCCGTGCCACTTTCAGCGCGTTTTCGGCCCCGCGAAGCGAAAACTCGGCACTGACGATGCCGGGATTGCGTTCACGCGCAGTTTCCAGCGCCTCATCGAGGCTGGGTGGGACGATCTTCGCCACATCGCGCGGGCTTTCCAGCTCGCCGGGGATGCTGCCGATGATTTCGGCATAGGTGGCTTTGCTGGCTTCCAGGCTGGCTTGTGCCTGGGCCAACCCGGCCTGCGCCCCGGAAAAGCGCGCCTCGGCCTGGGCCACATCGGTGCGGGTGACATCGCCCACCTTGAAGCGCTGGCGGGCCTCTTCGGCGCGTCGCTCCAGCAAAGCCAGATTGTTGGCGCTGATCTGCACCGCTTCCTGATCGCGCCGGACATTGACATAAGCGGTGATGGCCTGCAGCGCGATGTCCTGCTCGGTGCCGATGAGATCGGCATAAGCGGCCTTGGAGCGCGCCTTGGCCTGGCCAAGCAGGCCGGAATTGCGCCCGCTGGTCCATAAATCTTGGTTCAACGTCACATCGAGGGAATACGAATACTGCCGCTGCGTCGTTTCTCTGGGCACGGGGGTGACGCCGCCCACGATGGTGGTGCCGGCGCTCTCGCCCACATTGCGGCTGGCATCCGCGCCAAACACCAAAGATGGCAGGAAATTGGCGCGCGCCACCGCCACGCCTTGCTGCGCGGAGCGCGCATTCGCGCGCGCGGCCTGCAAGGTGGGATTGTTGGCGCTGGTGGCCCGCAGCGCGTCCTCCAGGGTTTCGGCATGGGCAGCGGAGGAAGAGGCAAAGCCCGCCCAGGCCATCGTCAAGCCGGTAACCAGAGACAACGAGCCAAGCCGCATTTCGATACCTTCCCTAGCCGAATCGAGCCAATGCCGAAGCAACGCCCCGCATCAGCTGTTTGCGAACGGTGCGGCAGATGCAAGCCCCGGCCCCAGTTGCGCGATTCGCAGCTTGCCCCGCCAAACCTTAAAAAACAAAAGCCGGTGCTTTTTCCAGACCCGGCACGATGGCGGGCTGAGCATCAAAGATCGTACGAAAGCCGCAAACCCCACGCGATTTGGTATAAAGCCGCGCCGTGCCGGCCGCCCCCTCGCGCACGATCACGGCCAGGCGCCCGCCTTCATTGAGCTGGGTCAGCCAGGCATCGGGCACGAATTGCGCCGCGCCGTGTAGCACGATGGCATCATAAAATGCCCCCTCCGCCCAGCCCATGCGGCAATCGGTGGAAACGATCTTGACACTGCCAAAGCCGCACGCATCCAGCGCCGCCCTGGCCATGAAGGAAAGATCCGGCGATGGTTCCAATACGGTGACATTGCCACCCAAACTGGCCAAAAGAGCCCCGCCATAGCCGGTGGCCCCGGCGATTTCCAAAACGCGATCGCCGGCATGGATGGCCAAGGCCTGGATCAGCCGCGCCAAGGTGCGCGGGGCCAGAAGCTGGCGATCATCCTGCACCGGAATATCGAGATCCCCATAGGCCAAGGCCCGGTGCGCCGGCGGCACGAATCGCTCCCGCGCGATGGTGCGCAGCGCGTGCAAAAGGGCCGGATCGGTGACGCCGGAGGGCCGCAACTGCGTTTCCACCATGGTTTTGCGGGCCTGATCGAAATCCATGAACCATTCCCTTACTTCCGCCGCGCCGCACGATTGCCTGCCAGCAGGATGGAGGCCACGCCCGGAATCGAACCGGGGTACACGGATTTGCAGTCCGCTGCGTAACCTCTCCGCCACGTGGCCATCCTTTGAAGCGCTGGCATAGCAAAGCTGGCACCTGCCCGCAACGCAAAGCCGCGCGCGTTTTAGCAGCCTGCTACGCCCCGCTCGGTAAATCCTTGAAGGCGATGCCCTTATCGGCGCGCTGATCGGCCGGCAGGCCCAGCACGCGCTCGGCGATGATGTTTTTCAAGATTTCATCGGTGCCGCCGGCGATGCGCAGGCCCGGGGCCCACAAAAAGCTGCGCAGAAACAGATCGCTGGCGCTGTTTTCGCCGATCACCAGCCCATAATGATCCTGCGCATCGATCGCCGCGCTGGTGATCTCTTGCAGGCGATTGGCGTTGAGAATCTTGCCGATGGCCGCCTCCGGCCCCGGGGCCTGGCCGCGCGAAAGCGCCGTCATGGTGCGGAAACGGCCAAGCTTGTAGCCTTCCGCGCTGACATACCAATCGGCCAGTTTTTGGCGAAACGCGCTATCGGCCAAAAGGCTTGTTTGGCCATTGGCGGCGTGCGCGCCGGCGGCAAAGGCCAGCATGTCTTCGTAATCGGGCCCTGGTGAGCCGCCAACGGCCAGGCGCTCATTCATCAGGGTGACGAGCGCCACCGTCCAGCCCTGGCCCACATCGCCCAATCGCTGGGAATCTGGAATGTGCACATCGTCAAAAAACACTTCATTGAACTGCGATTCGCCCGAAGCCTGATGGATCGGGCGCACCACCACGCCTTTGCTGCGCATGTCCAGAAAGAACATGGTCAGCCCCTTGTGCTTGTGGGCACTGACATCGGTGCGGGCCAGCAGCAGGCCGAAATCGGAATAATGCGCGCCCGATGTCCAAACCTTTTGGCCGTGAACGTGCCAAACATCCCCCTCCAGCGCAGCGCGCGTCTTGATGCCCGCCACGTCCGAGCCGGCCGCCGGCTCCGAGAACAGCTGGCACCAGATCTCCTCGCCGCGCAAAGCCGGCGCCACATAACGCTGGCGATGCGCATCCGAGCCAAACGCGATCACGGTTGGCACGCACATGCCAAGGCCGATGGTGAACGGGGCCGAAGGCGCATCGAACTTGGCCTCCTCCTGCCCGAAAATCACGGCAAAGATCGGCGCGAGGCCGCGCCCGCCCTGTTCGGGGGCCCAGGTCAAACCGGCAAAGCCCGCCTGTGCCTTTTTGGCCTGATAGGCCTTGGCCCGGGCCAGATAGCCATCATCGGCCTCGGAATCGGCGGCCCTGCTACCCCGCGCGGCTTTGCGCGGGCAATTGGCCTCCAGGAAGGCGCGGGCCTGCGCCCGGAATGCCGCCTCTTCGGGAGTATCGTTGAAATCCATGTCGAATTTCCTCAGTTTTGGTTACGTTGTTCGAGCGCTTGCACCAGTCTTTCGCGCCATACGCCCGGCGCGCCGATCTGCACTGCCAGCAGCTTGGCCCGGCGCAAAAAGAGATGACAATCGGCTGCCCAAGTGAAGCCCATGCCCCCATGGGTTTGCAGGTTTTCCTTGGCCGCCAGGCTGAACGCCTCGCTGGCCGCCACCCGCGCCGCCGCCGCCGCCAAAGCCAGATCGGCCTTGCTGTGCTCCAGCGCCCAGGCCCCGTAATAGGCATTCGAGCGCGCCACCTCGATGGCCACATACATATCGGCCAGCTTGTGCTTGATGGCCTGGAACGAGCCGATAGGCCGGCCAAAAGCAAAACGCGATTTGGCATAAGCAACCGCCATGTCCAGGCAGGCCTGGGCCCCGCCCAATTGCTCAAAGGCCAACAAGGCAGCGAGGCGATCGCAGGCTTGCAGATAATCTTCCCAGCCCGCACCCGGCTGGCCCAGCGCGATGGCGGGGGCCCCATCAAACGTCAGTTCGGCATGGCCGCGCGTGGGATCCAGCGTTTCCAGCACCCGGCGAGTCACGCCAGCCTCGCGCAGATCCACCAGAACCAGGCGCAGATCGCCCTGCTCTTGGCGCGCCAAAACCACGGCCATATGCGCCTGATCCCCATCCATGACCGGCGTTTTGCGGCCATAAAGCCGGCCGGCGCGAAAATTTGCCGTGATGGAGCCCGGGCGCACCGCGCCCGCGCCTTCGCTGGCGGCCAGGGTGCCGATCAGCTTGCCGGCCGCCAATTGCGGCAGCCATTGCGCCTGCACGGCCTCCTCGGCGCAGGCCATCAAGGTCTCGGCAAAGCCATAAACCGTCGAGCTGAACGGGATGGGGGCCAGAACGCGGCCCAATTCCTCAGCCAGCACACACAATTCGAGCCGCCCGAGCCCCACGCCGCCAAAACGCTCCGGGATGGCCGCCCCCAGCCAGCCCATCTCCCTGGCCAGATCCCACAAGCCAGCATGGAGCGTGCCCGCAGGCGCTTCCAGCGCCATGCGTGCCGCGCCAGCATGGGCAGACAATGCCCGACGCGCGCTTTCGCGCAGCATGATTTGCTCATCCGAAAAATCAAAATTCACCAGGCCGCTCCGAACTTCGCAATTAGTTAAAATCCACAAACCCTACGGCTTCACCCAACTTCAACCTCAATGGCTCATGCTGGCGATTGGATATCATGGAGCGGCCGATGGCCAGAGCAATGTTTCAAAAGGGCCAGCGGGTTTATGTCAAACCCATGGGTGCCTGGGCCAATGTCGAGCGCCTCATCCCCCAATGGGTGCGCGGCGTCGAAGAGCCGCTGAAGGTTCTCTATGATGTCGGCCTGGGGCGCGAATTCGCCGCCTCCGAACTCGATGCCGAAGTGCGCCAGAAGGCCCGCGATGACGAGGGTGAAACCTGGCGCGTGCTGCGCCTGGCCAATCGCTGGTTAAATATCGAGGAATCGCTGGGCAAAGGGCATCCGCACCCCGGCACGCACCCCGTCGTGGTGACCGAGGAGATCGATTGGGGCGGCTGGCGCGTGCCGGCGGCGGAATATGCCCGCTCGCCCGAGCGGATCGAGCACCAGGCCCGGGTGATCGCCAATGCCATGCGCATGCTGCGCCTGACGCGCCGGCTCTCGGACGCCCCAAATTCTGGCGAGGCGGTGAGCAATTTGACGGCCGAAGCCAACGCCATCTTGCGCGACGTGTTCGATGCCGGCATCGATGCGCCGCCCGAGCGTTCCTTGCGGCTCAACCAGGTTTAACCTGGCCCAAGCTTGCGGGCGCTGCACAACCGGGCAAAATGAAGGAAACCCTCCTTCATGAAACGGGTGCGTGCTATGCTGTTTTTGCTTTCGCCCTCCAAGGCGCTGGATTTTGAAACCCCAATCGATGCGGAATTGGCGCAATCTGCACCGCGCTTTGCCAAGGAATCCCAAGTGCTGGCTGCGCATATGCGCGAAATGTCGGCCGCCCAATTGCAAAGCCTGATGGGCATTTCCGCGGACCTGGCCGCCCTCAATCAGGAGCGCTTCAAGCGGTTTCGCACCCAAGCCAAGCGCCAAGCCGTTTTGGCCTTTGATGGCGATGTCTATGGTGGCCTCGATGCCCCCAGCTTGGCAAACGATGTCCTGGTGCGCGGGCAAGATCACCTGCGCATCCTTTCGGGGCTTTACGGCCTGTTGCGCCCGCTGGATCTCATCCGCCCCTATCGGCTCGAAATGGGGCTGCGCGTGCAGGGCGATTGGGGCACCAACCTCTATGCCTTTTGGGGTGATAAAATCGCCCGCCAGTTGAACGCCGATTTGGCAGGACATTCGCACAAAGTGCTCATCAATCTCGCGTCCGATGAATATGCCAAGGCGGTGGATCGCAAGGCGCTCAAAGCCCCGATGATCACCTTGAGTTTCAAGGATGTGAAGGATGGCAAGGCCAGGGCCCTGTTCCTCTATCTCAAGCGCGCGCGCGGCGAGATGGCCCGCTTTGCCCTCGAACACGGCGTGGATCGCCCCGACGGCCTGAAGGATTTCACCGGCGGCGGCTATCGCTTCAGCGCCCGCGATTCCCAGGAATTGGAATGGGTGTTCACCCGGCCCCAGCCGCCCCCGATCGCGCAGCAAAGGCGGTTATCGGCCTGATGCTTCGGCTTTCAGCATTTCGCGGGCGATGACGAGGCGCTGGATCTCGCTCGATCCTTCGTAGATCCGGAAAATCCGCACATCGCGGTAAAAGCGCTCGATCCCGTGATCGGCCACATAGCCGGCCCCGCCGAAAATCTGCACGGCGCGATCGGCCACCCGGCCCACCATTTCCGAGGCGAACAGCTTGCAGGCCGCCGCTTCCCAGGTGATCGTCTCGCCGCTATCGCGCCGCCGTGCGGCATCGAGCACCATGGTGCGCGCGCCATAGGCTTCGGTGCGGCTATCGGCCAGCATGGCCTGGATGAGCTGAAAGCTGGCGATCAGCTGGCCAAACTGGCGGCGCGTCTGGGCATAGGTCAGTGATTCCTCGATCAGCCGCTCGGCCAATCCCACGCAGACAGAAGCGATGTGCAGGCGGCCGCGATCGAGCACCTGCATAGCCACCTTGAAGCCCCCGCCTTCCGGGCCCAGCCGGTTGGACGCGGGCACGCGCGCCCCATCCAACACCACATCGCAGATATGGGCCCCCTGCTGGCCCATTTTGCGCTCCGGCTTGCCGATGCTGAGCCCCGCCGTCGCGCGCGGCACCAAAAAGGCGCTGACGCCCTTGGCCCCCGGCAAAGCCGGATCGGTTCGTGCCATCACGGTGAACAGATCGGCCTTATCGGCATTGGTGATATAGCGCTTGGTGCCGGTCAGCACATACTGATCCCCGTCTTTGATCGCGCGCGTCTGCACCGAGGCGCTATCGGATCCCGCTTCCGGCTCGGTCAAGGCAAAGCTGGTGACGATGGTGCCGGCGGCAATCGCGGGCAGATATTTGGCTTTTTGTTCGCTGCTGCCGAACATCACGAGGCCCTGGCTGCCAATGCCGACATTGGTCCCGAAGGTGGAGCGGAAGGCGGGCGAGCACCCCCCCAGCTCCATGCCCACCAGCACTTCATCCTCCATGCTGAGGCCCAGCCCCCCATATTCTTCGGGAATGGAAAGGCCAAACAGGCCAAGCTCCCGCATTTCCGCGATCACCGCTTCGGGGATTTCATCGCTCTCGCCCACTTGGCGTTCCAACGGGCGCAAACGCTGGCGCACAAAGCGGCGCACACTTTCCAAAAAGGCGGATCGCGTCTGGCTATCGAGGGCCATCATCTTCCTCACTTTCCCGGCCATGCGCCGGCTGTTGCTTGGATGCCAAGCCATACGCTAAGCCGCGTTGCCAAATCCGCAGCGTCAGGCCACACAGCCGCCACGGAGATGATCATGAGCGAATCGAGCCCCGCCGCAAGCGGGCGCAGCCTGGTGGAAAATGGCCCGTTCAAAGGCTGGTGGACCTGGAGCCGCGGCTCCGATCCGTTTGAAACGCTGATCGGGCCATTCCATTACCGGCTGGATGATGCGGGCCTGCCGATCTCGGCCATGTTGCCGCGCCCCGAACATTGCAATGGCGGTGGCTTTTTGCACGGCGGCCTGCTGATGAGCTTTGTCGATTTTTCCTTGTTCGCGATCGCGCATCACACTTTGCTCGAAACCCATGCCGTGACCTTGACCTGCTCCACCGAATTCCTGGCAGCCGGGAAATCGGACGTGCGGCTGATGGGCCAAGGGCAAATCACCCGCGAGACCGGCTCTATGATCTTCATTCAGGGCCGGCTCAGCCAGGCGGATGCCCCGATCATCGCCTTTTCCGGCATCTTGAAGAAAATCCGGGCCAAACCAATTTAGCAGGGGCCTGCCTCAATTTGCCCCAATGCGGGGCTAACGTGGGAATCGGCTTTCTGGCCGCAAGGAGTGGGTGATGGCCTCGACGGCACTGACACTGGCGCTTTCGCCCGAAGGCGGGCTGCAACGCTATCTGCAGGAAATCCGAAAATTTCCTATGCTGGAGAAGGAGCAGGAATTTACCCTGGCCAAAAATTGGCGCGATCGCGGCGATGTGGTCTCGGCCCATTCGCTGGTCACTTCGCATCTGCGCCTCGTGGCCAAAATCGCCATGGGCTATCGCGGCTATGGCCTGCCGATCGGCGAAGTGATTTCCGAGGGCAATGTGGGCCTGATGCAGGCCGTCAAGAAATTTGATCCCGACAAGGGTTTCCGGCTGGCCACCTATGCCATGTGGTGGATCCGCGCCTCCATCCAGGAATACATTTTGCGCTCCTGGAGCCTCGTCAAACTCGGCACCACGGCCGCTCAGAAAAAGCTGTTCTTCAATCTGCGCCGCATGAAGGGCCAGATGCAGGCGCTGGAAGAGGGCGATTTGCGGCCCGAGCACGTGGCCACCATCGCCCACAAGCTGGCCGTCACCAACGAA
>CAZAGL010000047.1:0-12097 GCA_964484435.1 uncultured Caulobacteraceae bacterium | reverse complement strand
TGCAAGCCCATCACCGCACGCCCCTCGATCCCCGGCTTCGGCCGCGCCGAACCGGGGAAAACGGGGGCGGATGATCGCACCACCCATCCGTCATGCCCCTGACGGTGCGAAAAGGTGCGTGCTATTTCGCGGCCGGGATTTTGGCCAAAGCCGAATCATTCCCTTCGATGAGATAATAGATTTCCCGCTTGACCGAGCCAGATTCCTGCGTCGGATCATCGAGATAGATCTCGAAGGAAGGGCCTGCGCGTTTCAGCCGGCTGGCGATGATCAGGCTTTCGATCTGGTCATAGGTGGGAATGACATTCTCTTCCGTGCCCCTATACGCGACCCGCAGCGCCCGGCCGGCGGGTGTGGAACCGACTTTGACGCCGAACAATTCCGGTGCCTCGCCGGAATAGGGCAGGCCGGCTCGGAATTCATAGCGGCCGTCGGCCCAATTGGTCTCCACCGCGATCGGTGGGCCAGCGACCTTCAAATTGTTGGTTTCGATGGCCGTGCGCACCAGAGGCAGGCTTTGGCGCATGGCATTCTTGATATTTTCCGCGGCCTGCTTGGTCGAGGCTTCCAGAAAGATGAAGGGGCGGGCCGCGACATCCTCGACGCTGTATTGCAGCCCGGAGAAATCGAAGGTGGGCAAGGCGTTCAGCTCGGCGGTCAGGGCGGTGAAGCCGGCATCCACCTTGGCCTCCAGCCCATCCTTGCCGCTGGCGGCATCCAGCCTGGCCAGCAGATCGCCGCCAAATTGGCGCGTGGCTCGCAGCTTGACGGAAACCCCCGTTGGGCTGGGCGTCAGTTCATAGACCATTTCCGCCCGGCCCTTGCCGAGATCGATGACCGATTCCACCCGGTTTTCGGCAAGGGTTTGCACGGTTTCGGTGACGCCTTGAGTGAAGGCATGCTTGGGGGGAATGGTGGCCAGCCAGGCGGAAACGGAATGGGCCGGACGCTCGATCACCGCGGTGCGCTCCACAAGAATGCTCTTGGGCAACAAAAGATAGCCAGCCGCCCCGGCCGCCACCGCGAGCAAAACCAGGATCAGCAGAATTCGCACCACCCATTTCATGACACTCTCCCCTTAAGCGCGCACAAGCACCCGGCGCGATGGCCCGCTCTTACACCGAAAAGGCAGGAAAAACAGCCCTGCTGCCATTTCGGGCTAAAATGGGCCGCCAGCCTCGTCCGCGCCCATGGCTTTTAGCGCGAAGGCATAGTCAAAAGCGATATCTTTTAGGGCTTCATAGCGCCCCGATGCGCCGGCATGGCCGCCATCCATGTGCATTTTTAGCAAAATGGGGGTTTTGGCCTGATTGTGCGCGCGCAGCTTGGCCACCCATTTGGCCGGCTCCCAATAGGTGACGCGCGGATCGCAAAGCCCGCCCGTGGCCAGGACAGGGGGATAGGCCGCCCGGCGGATATTGTCATAGGGGCTATAGCTGGCGATGAGATCATAAGCGGCCACATCTTCCAGGGGATTGCCCCATTCTGGCCATTCCGGCGGTGTCAGCGGCAGGCTGGCATCGCTCATGGTATTCAGCGCATCGACGAAGGGCACGGCGGCGATCAGCCCGGCCCACAGATCGGGACGCAGATTCAGGGCCGCCCCCACCAGCAGCCCGCCGGCCGAGCCGCCATAGGCCACGATGCGCCCCGGCTGCGCGCAGCCTCTGGCGCACAGGCTCTCGGCCACACTGATGAAATCGCTGAAGCTGTTGGGTTTTTTGGGGCCACGGCCATCCAGGAACCAGCCCCAGCCGCGCTCCGAGCCGCCGCGCACATGGGCGATGGCGAAGATCCACCCGCGATCCACCAGCGAAAGGCGCGTGATGGAAAAGCCGGCCGGCATGGCGATGCCATAGGCCCCATAGCCATAAAGCAGAACAGGGGCCCCGCCATCGAGGGGCGTGTCGCGCCGGCGCAGCAAGGTGATGGGGATTTGCGTGCCGTCTTGCGCGCGCGCAGTCCAGCGCAGCGTCTCATAGGCGCTGGCATCATGGCCGCACGGCAAGGTTTGGGCCTTGATCAGGGTGCGTTCGCCCGTATCAAGATCAAAATCGATCCATTGGCGCGGCGTTGTCGGCGATTGATAGACGAAGCGGGCGATATTGCTGGCGAAGGGCGGCCCAGCAACGAGATCGACATCATAGGCCGCCTCGTCCATTTTGAGGATCCGCTCCGTCTTGTCGCGGGCCTGGATGACCAAGCGGGGCAAGGCATCGACGCGCTCGAGGCGCACCAGATAATCGCGAAAGGCGACCATTTCGGCGACAAAGCGGCCCGGCTCATGGGCCAACCAATCGACCCAGGCCGCGCGCCCGGTCTGGCCCAGGGGGGCAGCGGCGATCTTGAAATCCACGGCCCCATCGGCATTGGTGCGGATCAGCCATTGGCCATCCCAGTGGGTGATTTCATAACGGATTCCGGCCTCGCGCGGCGCGAAGCAGACGGGCGGGGCCTGCGGGCTGTCGGCCGGGATGATCCAGGCCTCGCTGCTGTCTTGGTTGCCGGCGGTGATCAGCACGAAAGCGCGGCTCTCGCTGAGGCCCACGCCGAGGAAAAAGCCCTCGTCCGCCTCCGAGTAGATCAGCACATCGGCTTCGCGCCCGGCCCCCACGGGCCGGCGATAGACGCGCGAGGGGCGATTGTGGGCATCGCGCCAGACCCAGAACAGAAAGCCACCGTCGGGGGAGAAGGTGAAGCTGCCCGAGGCGCTTTGCGGCGGATCGGTCCATGCCTGCCCGGTCAGCAGATCCTTCCCGTGGATTTCATAGGCCTCCGAGCCCACTTCATCGACGGCATACGCAAAAAACCGATGATCTGGGCTGTGCTGCGCATCGGCGATGGCGAAATGCGCCTTGCCCAAGGAGAGGGCCTGCGCATCGAGCAGGATGTCGTCTTCGCCGTTCGGGATGCGGCGGCGCAAAAACAGCGGGTGCTGCGCGCCGGGCGCATAGCGCGTCCAATAGGTGAAATCCCCGTCGGGCACGGGCGGGGAGGCATCTTCATCCTGCACCCTGGCCTTCATTTCTTCGAACAGGCGCTCGCATAGCGGCGCAGCCGAGGCCATGCAGGCCTCGGTATAGGCGTTTTCCGCCTCCAGATGCGCGCGGATGGGGGCCGCCAGCGCAGCCGGATCCTGCAGGGCCTCTTGCCAGTTTTCCGCGCGCATCCAGGCATAATCATCCTCACGGATGCGACCGTGCTGGGTAATGCAAACGGAATGCTTGGGGGGGATGGGCGCGCTGAGCATAGGCGGATCAAACTTGAAAGAGGGGCCGATCCATCGCACGCCCGATAAAGCGGGCCAAGAGATTTGGCTGAGCCAGCGAACTTCAGGCCGGCTTGAATTTCAAGATCGTGCCATTGATACAATAGCGCAGGCGCGTCGGTGCCGGGCCATCGTCAAACACATGCCCGTGATGGGAATCGCACACGGCGCAATGCACTTCCGTGCGCGGATAAACCAGCTTGAAATCCACATTGGTGCCGATGGTCCGCATGTCCAGCGGGCGCCAGAAAGACGGCCAGCCGGTGCCGGAATCGAATTTATGCTCCGAACTCCATTGCACGGTATCGCAGCCGACACAGGCATACACGCCGCGGCGCTTTTCGTCATTGTGATTGCCGCGGGTGAAGGCGCGCTCGGTGCCCTGCTGGCGGGCGATCCGGTATTGTTCGGGTGTCAAGCGCTTGCGCCAATCTTCATCAGAACGGCGCACGGTGGAAATAGGTGTCAACATGGTGTCCTCGGGTCTGTCGCGCTCAGGATATGGCAGCGCGCGGCGGGATTTTCGCCCACCTCAAGAATATATGACTGTGATCCATTCGGCGATCAAAGCCGGGCGCTCTTGGCCGTCGATTTCGATCACGCATTCGCGCACGATTTGCAGGCCGCCGCTTTTTTCTTCGGCGCTGAGCAGGCGCTCGCGCAGGCGCACCTTTGCGCCGATGGGCACCACATTGGTGAACCGGACCTTGTTCAGCCCATAATTGATCCCGCGGGAAACCCCTTCGATGCGCAGGGTTTGCGCCGTCAGCATGGGCAGAAGCGAAAGCGTCAAAAACCCATGCGCGATGGGGGAGCCAAGCTCGCGCGTGGCGCGCTCGACATCCACATGGATCCATTGGTGATCCCCGGTCGCGTCGGCAAAGCCATTGACCTGGGCCTGGGTGACGACAACCCAATCGGTCACGCCAATTTCTTGGCCCACCAGCCCCGGAATATCGTGCATGGCCAGCGTGCGCATCAAGCCCTCCCGCGGTTCGCAAAAGCCGAGAAGCTGCCCGCGCAGAGCCGTCTTGGCAAGCGATCTTCGCATGTGCACCATGCGATTTCGCAAGCGCTCAGCGGTACTTGACCTTTTTTCTGCCGCGATCCTTTCGTTTCGTTAAGGTCATACGGATGCGCCGGGCGTCTTTTTCAGGTTAGGCGCTTGAACAACGGATCATCCTCGCGTTATGGATTGAAAGGGTGACTGAAAGTTCAGAATCCGAGGACGCGGTTTGCCAAGGCTTATGCCCTGTGGCAAAGCGCGAAACGGGCCGGTGGCCGGGGAATGTTGGGATAGGTGCGCGGGCACAGCTCGCAGCGATGCTTTGTTTGGTAACGTTCGAGCGTAAATTAGAGGGCAGATCATGATCGCGTTGACAGCTTCCGTTTTGACTTTCTTCGCCCAGGCCGCCGCGCCGGCTGCGGGTGCCCCTGGTGATGCGGCGGCAGCGGCTGCCGATCCGGTCGCCTCAAGCGTTTCTGCTGCCGAGGTGGCCGCGCAAAAGGCGGAAGCCGCCAAGGAGGCCGCTGAAGCGGCTGGTCAAACCGATATCTCCATCTTCTCGATCTTCAAGGATCTTGAAGGCGTGGAATTGGTGGTCATGGCCATTCTGGGCCTGTGCGCGCTCTATTCCTTGATGCTGCTGGTGGAAAAGGTCGTGGTCATGCGCCGCACCAACAGCGATACGAAGGGTTTTTTGGCGGCCTTCCGCAAGGCGCAAACGGTTGAAGAGGCCGAAGCCATCGTGCGCAAGCTGCCTGGCTCAGGCATCAAGACGATGTTCGATGCCGGCATGGCCGAAGTGCGCAAAACGCAGGATCTCGGCCTCTATACCATGCGCGATGCCCGCGATCACACCATGCAGCGTGTGGCCGCCGTCATGGCCATCAAGCAAAACGAAAATCTGGAAACCTTGGGCTCGTCCATGACCTTCTTGGCCTCCATCGGGGCCAATGCGCCGTTCATCGGCCTGTTCGGCACGGTGTGGGGCATCATGGTGGCCTTTATCGGCATCGCCGCCACGCAAACCACTTCGCTGGCCGTCGTCGCCCCGGGGATCGCCGCGGCCTTGGCCGCCACGGCCGCGGGCCTGGTGGCCGCCATCCCTGCCGTGCTCATCTATAACTTCGCCGCCAAGCAGATCTCCAAGCAGGCCGGCAAGATGGATGATTTCGGCTCCGAATTCATCGCATTGGTCTCGCGCGACATGGATCGGCGCGGCGCCTGATTTCGCATCAGCCAGAAAGGGTGAATTCCTATGGGCGCGAAATTGGCCAGTTCGGGCGGTGGCGGCAAGCGGGGGCGCCTTGAAGTCACCGCGGAGCCGAACGTCATCCCCTTCATTGATGTCATGCTGGTGCTGCTGATTATCTTCATGGTGGCGGCCCCGATCGCCACCGTGGATATCGAAGTGGGCCTGCCGGTTTCCAAGGTTCTGCCCTCGGAGCGGCCGCCCAAGCCCACTTGGGTCAGCATCAAGGACAATGGCGGCGGGGATATCCGCGTCTATGTCATGAATGATGAGGTCACCTACGATACGCTCGGCGAAAGAACCCAGGCGGCGGTGAGTGCCAATGATCCGCGCAAGCGCGGCGATATCAACGAAATCCGCAATGAGCGGGTCTATGTTCGGGCCGATGGCACGACGCAGTATAAGAATGTCGTGCGCGTCATGAACAAATTGCAGGATGTCGGATTTTACAAAATCGGGCTCGTTGCTGAAGATAAGCGCCGCTAGGGAGGCCCGCAATGGCTGGGAAAGTATCAGGCTCCGGCGCGAAAAAGCGCGGCACCTACGGCACCAATGCCGAGCCGAATGTCATCCCCTTCATCGATATCATGCTGGTTTTGCTGATCATCTTCATGGTGGCGGCCCCGATCCCGACGGTGGATATCCGCGTGGATCTGCCGCCGCCAAACGCCAAGGAACGGATCAGCGAAAACCGGCCCACTTTTGTCGGCATTGAAGATACCGGGGGCGTGATCGAGGTCTATGTCGATGGGGAGCTCACCCCGCTCAGCCAAGTGGCCAAGACGACCTACGAGCATGCCCTTAAAAACAACACCCCGGGAACGAACATATTCAAAGACGCATCGATTTATCTGCGCGCGGATCAAGAGACGGCCTATGCCAATGTGTTCCTGGTGATGAACCAGATCCAGGAAGAGGGCTTCATCAAGGTTTCGATCGTCGCTGAAGATGCGCAAATCTAGGGAGAGCTGACAGATGTTGCGCCTTCGTCTCATCTCTTTCGTCGTTGCCGTGGTCATTTTCGGCGGGCTGCTGGCCTTGATGGCCAGCCAACGGATCGGCCTGATCAAGGATTTGTTCCAGGACAAAGACGCCGTGAAGGTGGTGGTGGAAGAATTACCGCCGCCGCCGCCGCCACCACCCCCGCCGCCGCCGCCGCCAGATCGGCCACCGCCGCCGCCGCAGATCGTGCAGCGCATCGTGGATATCCCAACGGATGCTCCGCCGGTGGAAGTGGATATCCCGGTGGCCACCGTGGCCAATAATCCGCCGCCCGCGCCGCCAACGCCGCCGGCCCCGGTTGGCCCCAGACGCATCACTAGCCCGAAATGGATCAAGCGGCCGAACGGCAATGATTTCGCGCGCTATTATCCTTCGCGTGCGCAGGAGCGGGAGCGCGAAGGCAAGGCGGTGCTCGATTGCACCGTGCGCGCCGATGGCACCATCGCCTGTTCCGTCGCGTCGGAAGACCCGCCCGGCTGGGGCTTTGGCGATGCGGCGGTGAAAATTTCCCGCTCCTTCCAGATCGCACCTAAGCTGGAAGATGGGGAGCCCTCCGAGGGCGGGCGCATCACCGTGCCCTTGAGTTTCAAGCTGGCCAAGGAATAAATCGGCCGAACCCCATGGCGCGGGGCGGCCATGAATCCGGCCAATTCGGGGTCAATTTAACCGGCATCGGTGCAGGCCATTCGGCGCGAGGATCAGGGCCTGCCGATCGCGAACAGGAGAAATGCCATGAAATCCATTCCCGCCCTTGCCGCTTTGCTGGCCTTGATGGCCGCGCCGGCCTTCGCGCAATCCAGCCCGGCCCCAGCGCCCGTCCCCGCCCCGGCTGAAGCCGTTGCCTCTATCGGCACATGCGGGCCCGCGCCGTCCGCCCCGGCTTTGCCGGCGATCGACACGCTGAAAACCGCCAAGGCCATCAGCGCGGCCACCGATTCCCTCAACGCCTATTTGTCGCTCTCGCAGGCCAATCTTTTGTGCCGGCGCACCGCCATCGAGGCGGAGCGCGCCGAAATGCTGGCCAAGCAATCCCAACTCCAGGCCCAGACGGAGGCCTATAACAATGATGTGCGCGCCATCACCGAAATCCGGGATGGCTGGGATGCGCAGGTCAAGGCCTATAACGATAAGCAGAACAAAACGCGGCGCTGAGCCGGAAATGCGCAAAGGCGGCCTTCCCCCAATCGCGAAAGCCGGGCCCCTTGGATAACGGGCCGTTTGAAACCCTGCTGTATCAGGTGGAAGACGGCCTGGCGCAGATCACGCTGAACCGGCCAGAGCGCCTCAACGCCTTCACCGGGCTGATGCGGCAGGAATTGATTGCCGCCCTGGACCGGGTTGATGCAGATGATGGAGTGCGGTCTTTGATCGTCACCGGGGCGGGGCGGGCCTTTTGAGCCGGGGCCGATCTGGCCGGCGGCGGGGCCACTTTCGATTATGACGCCCGCGCCCGCCAAGAAGGGCAAAGCATCGAGGCGGGCATGGTCCATCGCGATGGCGGCGGGCAGGTCACGCTGCGCATGTTCGAATGCCTGAAGCCGATCATCGGGGCGATCAATGGCCCGGCTGTGGGCGTGGGCGTGACCATGACCTTGCCCATGGATATCCGCATCGCGGCTTTGGGTGCCAAATTCGGCTTTGTATTCGCCCGGCGCGGCATTGTTCCCGAGGCGGCCAGCGCCTGGTTTCTGCCGCGCCTCGTGGGAGTTTCGCGCGCCCTGGAATGGTGCATGAGCGGGCGGGTTTTCGGCGCCGAAGAGGCCTTGGCCGGCAATCTCGTGCGCTCTTTGCACGCGCCGGAGGATTTGCTCCCCGCCGCCCGGGCCTTGGCGCGGGACATCATCGATCACGCGGCCCCCGTTTCGGTGGCGCTGACGCGGCAGATGCTGTGGCGCATGCTGGGGGCCGATCACCCGATGGAGGCCCATCAGATCGATAGCCGGGCCATCGTCGCGCGCGGGGTGTCGCGCGATGCCAAGGAAGGCATAGCCGCCTTCCTGGAAAAGCGCCCGGCGGATTTTCCAGATCGCGTATCGGCCGCCATGCCCGGCTTTTTCCCCTGGTGGCCGCCGCGCCCGTTTCGCTGAACACCGACGCACTCATCGTGATGCGTTCGGTATCGCCCGCGCCCCGGGAATCGTGTCTTATCGTTAGAATAACAGGGCAGAACCTTGATCCACTTGATCAAGATTCTGCTGCCAATCGATTGTATCGGGGAAGAGCGGATGGCGGAAACAGAAACGGGAGCCGGCCTGGAGGGCCAATCGCCGGAGAGTGTGCGGGCGGTCTTGGCGCTGCGTCTGGCCGAACTGGCGGCCTGGCCCGAAAGCCGCATCCTGCCGCATGAGCGTCAATTGGTGGGTGATGTGGTGCTGCGCCTGATGCGCATGGCCGATCCCAAAGCGCGGCGGCGCTGCGCGGATGGGGTGGCCAAGCTGGTCGATGCGCCCAACGGCCTGCTGCGCTATCTGGCCTGCGATGAAATCGAGGTGGCGCAGCCGATTTTGCTCGATTCCATCTCGCTCACCGATCTCGATCAATTGGAGGTCATCCGCTCGGCCACGCCCGCCCATTGGCGCGTTTTGGCGCGTCGGCGCGATCTTGCGCCTTGCGTCAGCGATGCCTTGATCAATACCCGCGACATCGGCACCATCACGGCCTTGCTGGCCAATGGCGAAGCCGAACTGGCCGCCGTGACCATGGATAATCTTGTCTCCATCGCCAGCGAAGAGCCCAAGCTGATCCCCATGGTCATGGAGCGGCAAGAGCTGAAACCCGCGCAGGGCTTCACGCTGTTTTGGGCCGCCGATGCCGAGGGGCGCCAGCGGGCGCTGCGGCGCTTCGCGGTGGATCGCAATGTGCTGACCTCGGAATTATCCGATCTGTTCATCCGGGCCAAAACCGAAAAATGGCTGGATCCGGTCTCCTTGCACGCTTTGGGCTTTTTGGAGCGGCGCCAGCGCAATCGGCCCGAAGTGGAGGGCGCGACGCTGGAAAGTTTTGTCGCGGCGATGGCGGCGCATGCCCGCGTCGAGGATGAAGAGATTTCCACTTTGGCCTCCATGTGCGGCATCACGCCGGCCACCATGGCCAGGATCCTCCATGATCCCGGCGGGGAGCCTTTCGCGGTGTTGACCAAGGCCGTCGGCCTGCGGCGCGATCCCACGGTGCGGCTGTGGCGCGCCATCGGCGGCAGCATGGGGGATCGCGAAGATCGCACCCAGCCTTTCGGGCGCATGGCGTTTGTCTATGATACGCTCTCCAACGCCAAGGCGCAAACCGTGCTGCGCTATTGGAATTGGGCCATCACCGCGCAATCCCTCGGCCCGGGGGGGCTTGGCGGCACGCCCGCGCTGTAACCCATGCCGAGATCATCTCTCCCCGTTCGCGGGAGGGCAGCCCTCAAACGTGCCGGCGCGCACGATGGAGAGGCGCTGCAGATTGAGGGGCTCAAAAGCTGCCAGATCGCTGGCGGAATCGCCGACATACAAATCGATGCGGGCCCCCTTGATCAGGCGCCCGGTATCGGAGGCATACCAAATCCCGTCATGCTTGGCGCTTTTGCGATCGGCCCCTGGCAGCTTCAAACCCAGCGTTTCCTTGATGAATAGCCGCGTGCCCAAAGGGGCCAAGCGGGGATCGATTGCGGCGGTGCGGTGCGGCACGGTCAGGCAGCCCATGCGATCGCGATCGCTCATGCCCGGCTGCGCCCCGTGGTAGAGCGTTGCTTTCATGATCCAATCCGGCGCTTGCGCCAGCCAGCGCCGGCGCGGATCGGCCTCGCGGCTGACGCGCAGGACATCCAGGGTGCAGCCGATGACGAGGCCAAGCACCAAAACCAGGCTGGCACCTTGCCAAATGCGGTGCCGGCTTTTCGGGCTCATGGCGGCCCCGTGCCGAACACGCCGGCGCGTTCCAACAGGGCATCGGCCCCGTGGCTCATCCCCCCGGCGCCGAACACGCCGCTGGCATGGACCAGGCGCTGCTGCACCAGGGCCAAGGCGATGTCGCCGTCGCCGCGCTGGATCAGGGCGCTGGCCTGCAGGGCCAAAGCCGCGCGGGCGGCAAAATGGCGGGCATCGGCTTCATTGGGTGCATGCGCGGCGCGCGCATCGAGCCCATCGAGCAAATCATCGAGCGCGGGGGCGATGCCCCTGGCCTTTTCGCATTCCTGGTGCAGGACATCGCGGGCCGCCGGCTCGCGCGCCAAGGCGCGCTGCACATCGAGCGCGATGACATTGCCCGAGCCCTCCCAGATGGCGTTCAACGGCGATTGGCGAAACAGGCGCGCCAAGCCGTTTTCCTCGATATAGCCGGCCCCGCCCAGGCATTCCATGGCCTCATAGACGGCCGCCGGGGCCCGTTTGCAGATATAGAATTTGGCGATTGGGGTAAGCACGCGGGCACCGATGGCGGCCCGTTCATCGCCCGCATGGGCGTGATCGAACAAGGCCGCCACGCGAAAGGCCAGCGCCAGCGCCGCTTCGGCCTCGAGCGCCAGATCGGCCAGAACGGCGCGCATGGCCGGCAAATCCACCAGCTTGCGCTGGAAGGCGGTGCGGTGCTGGGCATGGTGCATTGCCAAGGCCAGCGCGGTGCGCATGATCCCGGCCGAGCCGACAAGGCAATCGAGGCGCGTATGCTGCACCATGTCGATAATGGTGCGCACGCCGCGCCCAACCTCGCCGACGCGCCGGGCGAAGGCGCCACGATATTCGATTTCCGCCGAGGCGTTGGAATGATCGCCCAGTTTATCCTTCAGGCGCTGGATTTCCATGGCATTACGGGTGCCATCGGGCTTCCAGCGGGGCACGAGAAAGCAAGACAGCCTTTCCTCTTCATAAGCGAGCGTCAAGAAGGCATCGCTCATCGGGGCCGAGCAGAACCATTTGTGGCCGATCAATTCCACGCAATCGCCGCCGAGCGGATGGGCCTTGGTGCTGTTGGCCCGCACATCCGAGCCGCCCTGCTTTTCCGTCATGGCCATGCCCATGGTCACGCTAGCCTTTTGGGGGGCGGGGAGGCTGCGCCCGTCATAAGCGGGGGCAAGGGCGCTGGCCAGCCAATCGCCGGCCCAATCGGCCTCGCGCAGGGTCGGAACGACGGCATACGTCATGGACAAAGGGCAGCACACCCCGCCATCGGCCCAGCCCATCAAGATGAGCAAAGCGGCATGAGCCACATGGCCGCCTTGTGGATGGGTCCAGGCCCTGGCCGATAGGCCGGCCGATTGGCCGATGCCCATCAAATCATGGTAAGCGGGGTGGAACTCGATCTCGTCGATCCGGTGCCCATGGCGATCGAAGGGCGTAAATTTGGGGCGGTTTTCGTTGGCCAGGCGGCCAAGATCGCGCACGCTTTCCTGGCCGATTCTAGCGCCGAACGCCTCCAAATGGGCCCAGTGCGCGGCCCGCCCGGCTGGCGAAAGCGCCGCCGCGACAGCCCCGCGCAGCATGGCATCATCGCCAAACAGATTGGCATCGCCCGGCGCCAAGGCCTGGTTGCGCACCTCATGGGTGGAAAGCTGATCACGCGGCAAAAACGGGCTCATGCGCCGCGAATATGGCGCAGG
>CAZAGL010000046.1:0-12170 GCA_964484435.1 uncultured Caulobacteraceae bacterium | reverse complement strand
GCCAAGCTCCAGGCTGGCGCGGGCATTGCGGGGATCGCGGCGCAGCACCGCATCAAACGCCCTGGCCGCTTCTTCGTCCCGGCCCAGCCCGCTCAGGATCAGGCCGGCATAAAGGCGTGGCACGATGGCGGCTGGATCCGCCTTGGCCCGCGCCTCCAGCACGGCGAGCAATTCCTCGGGCGTTACAGCGTCCAGCCCGCCGGCCTGGACGCGCGCCTCCAGCGCGGCCACGCGCGCTTTCAGCGGCAGGCCCGGCACGTTCGGCTTGCCAACAGCGAGATACAGGCCAAGCACCGCCAGCGCAAAACCGCCTGCCGCGAGGATTTGCCCGGCCCGATTGCGCCCGCCGGCCCGCACATAGGCGCGCGCCACCCAGCCGATCGCGCCCGCCACCAACAAGGCGGCCAAGCCCAAAATTCCCATTGCCTGGATCGTCATGGCCTTGATCTAACGCAAACTGCACACGGCCTCAATCGGCCATCGGCAGGCGCAGGCAAGCGCACAGCCCCCCAAGATCAGAGCGCGCCAGTGCCAGTTCCCCACCGTAAAGGCGCGCAAGATCATCGACGATGGACAGGCCAAGGCCCTGGCCCGGCGCGGTTTCATCCAGGCGCTTGCCGCGCTTGAGCGCCTCGATGGCCTGTGCCTCGCTGAGTCCCGGGCCATCATCCTCAACCAGGATTTCCAGGCGCTGGCGGTTGGGCAGCGAAACCGCGCGCACCCGCACGCGGCTTTTTCCGTATTTGCAGGCATTTTCCAGGAGATTTCCGGCCATTTCCTCCAGATCCTGGCGTTCGCCCCGAAAGATCAGCCCCGGTTCGGCCTCCAGCTCGATTTCCAAATCCTTTTGGCGGCCATAGAGGCGCTCCAGGGTGCGCACGATATCTTCCAGAACCGGCGGGGCCGCGCAGCGCGCGCCGATCACTTCGGCCCGCGCCGCCGCCTGCGCCCGGTGCAGATAATGATCGACATTGCGGGCCATGCCATCGGCCTGGCGGCGCACCAATTCGGCAAGCCCCCCGATTTCGGCCCGCGATTCGTTGAGCAGCACGGAAATGGGGGTTTTGAGCGCATGCGCAAGATTGCCCACATGGGTGCGGGCCCGTTCCACCACGGCGCGATTGTGATCGAGCAGCGCGTTCAGCTCATCGGTCAACGGGGTGATTTCGAGGGGATATTCGCCCTCCAGGCGCGCGTTTTGGCCGCGCCGGACCTGCGCCATATCGCGGCGCACATCTTCCAGGGGCGCAAGGCCCACCCGCACCTGAAACCAAACGGCGGCCAGCAGGCCAAGGCCCAGCGCGCCCAGTGCCGCCCATAAGGTCACGGCAAAGCGGCGCACATCCTGCAAGATCTCCCGTCGATCGGCCGCCACGAACAGCGCCACCTGCGTGTTCTTTTCGCCCAAGACGATGGATTGCGCCGCCACGCGCAAGGATTGCCCATCCGGGCCCTGATCCTGATAATGCACGATTTCGCCGGGCCCGCTGCGCAATTGCGCCAAGATGCGCGGCGGGGCCCGCAATTCCGCATCGAACAAAGAGCGTGAGCGCACGGCGATTTCCAGGCCAATCCCGCCCGGACCCGCCTGCAGCACGCCCACCTGGAAATACCGGCCCGAATAGGCCTGCGAAAATCGCGAATCGTTGGGAGGATTGGATAACGCCGGCCGGCCATCATTGGCCTGCACGCCGCTGAGCAGGCTGTCGAACACGCTATCGATTTCGCGGTCCAGCGCCGAAAGCACGCTGCGTTGATAAAGCGAGGAAAGCGCCAGCCCGCCTGCCCCCAAGGTGACGAGGCTCCAGATCGCGGCACCGAGAATCAAGCGCCCGGCAAGGGAGCGAAACCAGCGCGTCAGCCCGCCGCCCCCCCATTGGGATCGATCAGCCGATAGCCAAGGCCGCGCTCCGTCGTGATGCGATCGGGGCCGATCTTGCGCCGCAGCCGCCCGATAAACACCTCGATCGTATTGGAATCCCGATCGAAATCCTGATCATAGATATGCTCTGTCAATTCGGTGCGCGGCACCACCCGGCCCTGATGATGCATCAGATAGGCCAGCACTTTATATTCATGCGAGGTGAGCTTGATCGCCTCCCCGGCCACCGTCGCCCGCGAAGCGCGCGTATCCACGCGCAAATCGCCGCATTCCAGGGCCGCAGAGGCATGCCCCGCCGCCCGGCGCATCAAGGCCCGCACGCGCGCCAGCAATTCCTCGACGTGGAAGGGCTTGGTCAGATAATCATCGGCCCCGGCATCGAAGCCCTCAACCTTCTCGCTCCAGCGATCGCGGGCGGTGAGGATCAGCACCGGGGCGGTGCGTCCGCCGGCGCGCCAGCCCTTCAACACGGTGACGCCATCGATCTTGGGCAGGCCCAGATCGAGCACGATGGCATCATAGGGCTCGGTCTCGCCGAGAAAAGCGGCCTCTTCGCCATCATTGGCCGCATCCACGGCATAGCCGGCATCTTGCAGGGCCCGCACCAATTGGCGGCGCAGATCGGGTTCATCTTCCACGACAAGCACGCGCATGCGCCTACCTCATCACCGCGCCGGTGCGCGCATCCACCTGGACATCGACCAATCGGCCATCCCCGGTTTTCCAGCGCACGCGATAAACCGGCGGATCGCCCTGCTGATCGGCGTTTACCATTTCGCCGCCATAGCGCTGGCGCAACTGGCCAACGACCTCCCCCAGCGGCACTTGTCGGCCAGAGCGCACCCCGTCACGCGGTGAACTCGGGGCGAGCTGATCGGCAGGCATGCGCCAGCCTTCCCCGCCTTGGGCAAAGGCCGGGCCGGCTGCCCCAAAAACGGTGATCACGAGCAGCGCACCGCAAGCCGCCAGCTTTGGCCAATCCACGAAAGCAAGAGGGGAGGTCTTGATCATGAGAGGGAGATTAGCGCGCAGGCGCTGAACGGGCGCTGAATGACGGGTCATGGCCGGCTGGGAATTCCCGCACGCGCACTCCAGCCGCGCACGAAACGCTTCAGCTCTTCGTCCGGCGCGTCCGCCAGCATGACCAGCAGCCGCACGATCTGATCGCCCGCCCCGCCCACACCCTTGCCCCGAAGGCGCAAAGACATATTGGTGTTCGCGCCCGGCGGCACGGTCAAGGAAACGGGGCCGGACGGCGTTGGCACCTGGACCTTGGCCCCCTCCACCGCCTCGGTGAGGGAAATGGGCAAGTCCATGTGGATGTCCTCGCCCTCACGGCGGAACACCGCATGGGGTCGCACCGTCAGCTCGACCAGGGCATCGCCGGCCGGACCGCCTTGGATGCCGGCCCCTCCCTGCCCTTTGAGGCGCAAAACCTGGCCAGATTCCACCCCCGGCGGGATGGCCACGTCCAAGGTCCGGCCCTCGGAGAACTGAACCCGGCGCCGGCCACCGTTCACCGCATCGAGAAATTCCACATCCAAGGTGAAGCGGATATCGCGCCCGCGCATGCGGGCAAATCCGCGCGACTGGGACGATCCAAACAGATCGGAGAAAATATCCCCGAGATCAAAAGCGCTATCGGCCGCCCCGGCATTGCCCTGCGGAGCATAGCCCCCGCGGCCCGCGCCGCCTGGGCGAAAGCCATAGGCATTGCCGCGCTCATGCCCTTCGGCATCGATTTCGCCGCGATCGAAGCGGGCTTTCGTCTCGGAATCGCTGAGGAGATTGAAAGCAGCGGTGGCGCGCTTGAAGCGCTCCTCGGCGGCGCGATCATTTGGACGCACATCGGGATGCAGCTCTTTAGCGAGCGTGCGATAGGCGCGGCGGATCTCATCCGCACTTGCGCTGCGGCTGACGCCTAAGGCTGCGTAGGGGTCCCAGGTCACACTTGGTCCGCGTTGAGGTCTGATCGAGAGGTAAGCCGATAACCGGCAAGTGCAAGCTCTATATCCGAATCTTCGATTCGGCGCGCGCCCCCGCGCCATATTGGCGTGAGACCTGCGCCACCCGCACCGCGATCTCTCCGCTCAGCCCATCGGCCAATTGATCGGCGCGCAGATAGCGGGCATTGGACTGATTGGAAGACAATCTGCGCCGCACCACGCCACCAAAAAGCACCTCGATTTCATAGGATTCCACCTCCTCGCCCAAGGGGATTTCCGCGGCAGACCAGGAATCGCCGCCAATGCGCGCTTGGCGGATCCAGCTGATCTCCACATCGAGATTCGCGGCCCGGCTCAGCCGCAAATGCGCCGGCGCGAAGGGGCGGGCCCAGAGATTATGCAAGCTCTGCCGGATCAAAGCGGGCCGCGAGGCCCCTGCCGGATCGCGCCAGCGAAACTGCCATTGCAGATCGGCGGCGATTTCCTCGGGGCTTACATCAACCGGCACGAGGCGCTCATCGAGCAAGATGAGATCCGAGCCAGCCGGGGCCGGCCCGCCCATGCCGTCGGCCGTGCCCAATTGGCCGCGCAAGAAACCGCTCAATCGCCAACGGCCCTGCCCCGCGAGCACGACATCGCGCACCTGCAGAATTTCCATTTTGCCGTCCGGCTGGATGAGCGCCAGGCGATTGGCCCCATCCAGCAAAGCGGGCATGGAAACACTCACCGGGGCTTCGCCGTAGAACACCGCCTCCACGAAATTGCCGGCATCCAGACGCCCGACGGGGCCGGGATAAAGATCCCAAAGCAGGCGCCCGATCCTGGCCGGGCGGGCAATCTCACCGCGCGGGCGCGCCGCTTGGGCATCCACGCCGGCCTGGATCTCCAGCTGGCCGCCCCACGGAGCGGCGAACGCGCCGGCCCGGGGCCGTCCTTCCTGCTCTTCGCCCGGCAAAGGCGGCAGATCCAGAACGAACGCATATGGCGCGGGGATCATCGAAACCGGGGCGGGTGCCGGCGTCAGCACCGCACGGGGCGCGAAGGCCGCAACCGGGCTGGCGCGGCGCAGCATGAGGATTCGCTCGGCACCGTCTTCCACCCGCTCGATCAAAAACTCGTCCTGGCCAAGGATGAGGCGATCCCCCGGCTCGGGCCCCAGAAAATTGGGCGCAAGGCGCAGGCGCGCGCGCGTGCGCCCCTCCAAGGCCTTGGCCAGGCCGGATTCGGCGAGGCGGCGGGCCTGGTCGGGATTGATGGCCAAAGGCACCTGGATTTGCCGCACCTCGATGCCATCGGCCTGCCCCGAAAGCGCCGAAACCATTCCGACACGATAATCCTGCGCGGCATCGAGAAAGGCCACCTTCACTTCAGCCAAGGGGGCGGCGTTATCCGCGCGCTCGATGCTGGGGGCTTCGATCAAAGCGGCGGGATCGAACGCGATTGGCGCGGCCGCGTCGTGCTGGAATTGCAGCAATCCGCCGCGCTCGGCCAATTCCACGCCATGCACATCCAGAAGCGGGGCCAAGGCTTCGCGCGCACTGGCCGGCCCATCGACGACATAGCCCGAAACCACCCCCCGCACGCCCGAGGCATCGACATCGCGCAGGCCCGCCCGGGCGCATAAATCCGCGATGACCCGGGCCAGATCGCTGGCCCCGGCCCGCCCGTTCAGCCAATGGCCCGTGCGCCAGGCGCTGGCATCGGACCAGATGTCGGATCGCACCGGAAAGGTGGGAAAGGGGCGCGCATCCCAGGCCCAGATATGCGTGCCTTCGGGGGCCAGCATCGGGCCGTGATAGAGGCTTGAAATGGGATTATTGCCGCTGTCTTCGTGCCAGTACGCGAGATAAGCCTCCAAGGCACGGCGCTGGATGACATCATCCGGCTCTCCGCTGGAAGCAAAGGGCAAAGCGCTTTCGGTGCTTTTGGGATCGAAGAACAGATTGGGCGCATTGGCCCCCTTGTCGATCGCCGGGCAGCCCAATTCCACCAGCCAGATGGGTTTGCTTTGCGGCACCCAGGCGCTGGGCTGGGCGGCGCGCACCCCGCCCACACGATCATAATGCCGATTGCTCCACCACGATCGCAAATCCTTGGGCCGAAAAACCCAGGGCTCGGAATACGCCCCATCCGTGATGGGCGAGCGGCTTTGTGCCGCCCGCGCCGAAGATGAGGCATAAAACCAATCGTAATTTTCTCCGCCTTCGATGCCGGCCTGCAGATAGGCGCTGTCATGCGCATCATTGAAGCGGGCCTGATCGAGATGCCCCGCGCCGTCGCGCCAATCACTGAGCGGCGGATACCAATCCACCCCGACCATATCGATATTGGCATCGACCCAAAGGGGATCGAGGCTAAAGCGCACATCGCCCGAGCCATCGCTTGGCTGATGGCCGAAATACTCGCTCCAATCGGCCGCATAGGTCATCTTGGTGCCTGCCCCCAAAATGGTGCGGCAATCGGCAGCCAAGGCGCGCAATTCGGCCACGGCCGGATAGGCCCCGTTCGCGCCGCGCGCTTGCGTCAGCCCGCGCAGTTCCGATGCGAGGATGAAACTGTCCACGCCGCCGGCCTGCGCCGCCAGGCGCGCATAATGCAGAACGAACCGCCGCAATCCCCATTCGCCGCGAAAGCAGGCCTGGATTTGGGCATCGGCGCTCGCGCTTCCTGCGGGCGAGCCGGCTCGGCCCGGCGCAATAGACAGCGTGATGCGCCCGCGCCAGGGATAGGCGGCCTGTTCGGCCCCGCCATAAGGATCGGGCAGGCCGTTGCCGGGCGGAATATCCATGAACACGAAAGGATAAAGCCCCACCTTGAACCCCCGCCGCTTGAGTTCGGCGATGGCCTGCAAAATCGTGTCATCGCTGGGCGTGCCGCCATAGGCCGGGCCATCGGCAAACAGGCTGACACTCTGCGCATTCGCCCGGGATTGCCCATCCACCCGCCAAATCAAGGGCGTTGTATCGCGCGCGCCCGGCTCCACCTTCGGGCGGAACGTGCACGCCCCGCAGCGCAGATCCGAGCCAAACCAGCCGATCACCAAAAGGACGGATCGGCAATTGGGCAGATCGGCCTGCAATTGATCAAGCGAAACCAGCAGATTGGCCCGCCCGGCTTCGGCGTGTTCGTTTTCCACCGCCTCGATGCCGGGATCGAGCTGGCGGCGCACCGGGCGATCGGCATAGACGAATTCCCCCGCCCCGGGAATCAGGCACACCCCGCGCGTCAGGCGCTCCAGCACGGGGGCCTCTTCCTCCAGGCTGCCGCGCACGATTTCAAAGGAAAGCTGGGGCAATGTCGCCCCGAAATCATCCAGGGGAAATTCCTCGAACACGACATAAGCGAGGCCCCGATAGGCCGGCGTGCTCAGGCCCAAGGCTGCCTCGATCAAGGGATCGGGGGCCTGGTCTTCGTCGCCAGCATGCAGGCGCCAGGTGATGCCACTGAGATCGAGCGGGCGGCCATTGGCCCAGATGCGCGCAATGCGGGCGATCTTCCCCTCGCACAGGCCGATGGCAAACGACACGCTATAGCGCACGCCGCTGGATCCACCGGCCAGCGCACCTTTTCCGCCGCGCGCCGCGCGCTCACGAAACGGCGCGGCCCAGATCAACTGGCCGGCGATGCGGGCGCGCCCATAGACGATCGGCAGCGGGCTGCCCTCGCTGGAGCCCTGCAATTGGATTTCCGCCAGCCTTGGCCCGCTTGCACCGCGCGCGCCCGTCAAACGTTGATCGATGACCCGGCCCAGCGCCGAGCCAGCCGCCTGCCCCAGCGCCTGGCCCAATTGCGCCAGCGCCTCGGGCACGATCCGGGCCCCAACTTGTTGGCCAATTTCGGAAAGGATCAACTGGGCCAATTTTCCGCTCCTGGAAAAGCAAAGGCACCGGCAAGGCGCGCGCGCCACCAATTGGCCAGGCGGCTCTCCACGACCGCGCGGCCCCAATAGGCGTGAATGAGGGTTTCGTCCTGGGTGAGGATGGCGCAATGCTTGGCCGGCGCATCCGGGGCCATGCGAAACAGCAGCACATCGCCGGGGGCTGGCCGGGGCGCGGGCAGCAGCCAACGCTGCGCGGCCGCCAGCAAATGCTCCGCGCCGCCCCGCTCGGCCCAATCGGGCGTGTAAGGGCCGGGCAATTGGGGCTCAGGCCCCAAGATGGCCCGCCAAATTCCGCGCACCAGGCCGAGGCAATCACAGCCCGCGCCCTTGGCGCTCGCTTGGTGGATATAGGGCGTGCCGATCCATTCGCGCGCCTCGCCCAAGATGGCGGCGCGCAGGCTCAAACCTTCCGTGCATAGGGTCATCGGCCAGCGCCTCCGATCGGCCCGCCAGCCCCCGCGATCACCGCATCAGGCCCCGGCATGTCCGGAAAGCCACGAAAGTTCAGCGCATTGGCAAAGCGATCGCGGCAAGTGGCGATGGTTTTGTCGCAGCCGATCAGCACGTCAAACGCCTGGCCAGGAAGGAGGCGCGAAGGGGCCGAGGTCAGCTCGATATAGCCGGGCGTTTCGCCGCGATGCACCGCGACCCGGCTGCTTTCCCCCGATGCCCAGCGCAGCAAGCCGTGCGTCAGCACGCCGTCCGGGGCCGCTTCCAGGCCGCTGGCCCGGAACGCCCGCGCCGATACGCGCTGCGTGACGAGGCCGGAAAAACGCCGCCCCGGCGCGCGCACATCCACCCGGCAGCGGGCATCGCCCAATTCGGCATCGCAGGCGCGGGCAAAAACCCGGCCCACCGGCGCGTTGAGCGCGGCCTGCAGGCCACGCAATTCGGCGCTGAAACCCTCGGGGCCGTGGCGCACATCGCCGATGCGCCCGGCAAACACATGCACCCGCTGCTCAGGTGCCTGCCAATTGCATGTCCAAACGTCGCAGCGCGCGCCATCCCAGAGCCCCGCCGCCAAATCCGCTTCCGAAATGGCCGGGGCGTTCAGCACGCCTTGCACGGAAGCGGAATCGATAGCGAGGCCAATGGATTTTTCAAATTGCCCGCTTTCCAGGCCAAAGGCCGCCTCGAACACCAAGCCATCGGCGCGCAAAGGCATATCGTGATCGGTGAAGCCGAAAATGGCCCCATCGCGCCGTTGAAAGCGCCATAAATGGGCAAGGCTGGTCACTTCGCCGGCCAAATGGGCGGCGAAATCGGGCAAGAGCGTGCGCATGTCAGGCCAGAATTTCGATGAGAGGAACAGAAACGGCCCGCCCCGCCGCGAACGCATCGAGCGAAAGCTCCAGGCGATCGGTGTCGAAGCGCACGGGCGTATCGAAGTGAAAGCCGCAGGTGATGGCGCTGCCAATCGGCGGCGCATTGGGCAAAGTCAGCGTGCCATTGGTGGGATCGAGGCCGAAGGAGGCAATCTCCTGGCCCGCCACGGCCACGCGCACGCTGGCGGCCACCGGCTTGCGGATCGGGCGCACATAAGCGGAATTCCCGCTGCCATAGCGCTTTTGCAGCGAAAAGGTTCGGCTTTGGCCATCGCCAAATCCCAGATTTTGATCGAACGGCCCCACCGCGCGCGCCGGTGAGCCAGAGCGCCAATCGCTGGGATCGCGAAAGCGAAAGCCGAACAAGCGCCCGCGCCGCGCCTCGAAAAACGCGATGAGCGTGTGCAGATCATCCAGGCCGCGCACCGCCCCGGCCAGCTCATAGCGCCGCCGCGAATGCAGCCAAGGCGTGTTGCGCTGCTCTTGGCCGGAGCCCAAAGTCACCACATCGGTGCGGCGCGTTGGCCCGCCACTCGCGCCCAGGGCCAAGGCCAAAGGCAGGGATTCTTCGTGAAAGCCGCTCATAGATTGCGCCTCCCATAGGCCACGGCGCGGGCCAAGGCCGCGGCGATCTGGCCCTGATCGCGCCGAAAGGATTGGGCATCAGCGGGCCCCGAGAAATTGAAATTGATGATCATCGCCCCGCCGCCTTGCGGGCTGATTGCCCCGGCGGAATTGGGGGTGAACAGCTCGGGCCCGCGCTCTCCCACCAAATAGGCACCGCCAGGCACGACCGGCCCGCCAGCCGCACGCGCGCCAAAAAACGGCAGCTTTTGCAGCGCCCCGGCCAAGCCCTTGCCCAAGCTGCCGTCAAACACGGAATTGAGCGTCAGCTTGGTCAATTCCTGCAAAGCGGTTTTGGCCAATTGCCGGAAGGAAAGTTCCCCGCTGCGGGCCGCCCGGGCCAAGGAGGCGGCGATGCGCGCACCGGTGCGGTCAAAGGTCTGGGCCAGTTCTTCGGCAGCATTGCGGGCCGGGCCGGTGGCGAGGCTTGCCAGCGCGCGCTCGGCTTCGCTGAAGGATCGGCCGCTCGAGTTTTCAGGTTCTGCCATAATGATCATCCGGGAAACGGCGCGCCAGCGCCTCAAATTCGATGCGGCGCATGGCCTGCGCCTCTTGGGTTTGCGTCAGCCAGCGCCATTCGCGCAGGCTGAGCTGCCAAAAGGCCTTGGGCGTGATGCCGAGCTGCACGGCCAGGCGCAGCCAGCCGGCCCAATCGGTCGCGCTCATGCAAAGGCCAGGCGGAAGGCCTCATCGATGGCACGGGCCGCGGCCTGCACATCGATGGCCGCGCGGGAAAGCTCGCTCAGCGGGATGTCTTCGCCTGCCCCGTTGAGCAAAGCGGCCAAGACGATTAGGCTGTCCCCGGCCGAAAGCCGCTGCAGGCGCTGCGCCAATTCCTCCAGGGAAACCACATCAAACGCCGCTTCCAACTGGGCCAAGGCCCCCAGAGTGAGACACAGTTTTTTGGGCACGCCATTGATGTGCACCTGCGCCTCGCCGCGCGCGGCATTGTGCGGGCCCATGCGCGGCGCGCTCATAGCGCACGAAACGCCAAGGCGCCCGCTGAAGACAGGGTGATCGAAAAGGCCGCCTCGCCATCGTGATCGCCGGAATATTCCAGCGCCTCAACGAGGAATTTGCCTTCCAGATGCCCGAAATCGGGCAAGACAAGGCGAAATTCCGTGACCGTCTGCTGGAAGAAGGCCTCGCGCAGCAGCGCGTCCGAAAGGGCATCCTTGAATACGCCCGCCCCGGTGACGCTGGCCGATTTGACCCCCGCCCCGGCCAGCAATTCGCGCCAGCCCTCCGGGCTATCGGCGCTGGTGGCATCCACCGCGCGGGCATTGAGCGAAATGCTTTTGGCGCGGATGCCAGCGATCGTGACATAGCCGCCATGCGCGCCGTTCAGGATCGCGATCAGCACGTCGCGGCCTTTTTGACCGGCCATTTGGCCCTCCTCTTGCTCAAAAAATCCAAATAATCAGGCCGACTCGGTCAGCGCGCGCAGGCGCAGCACGCCGTGAAAGCTGCGCCCATCGCCGGCGCGGAACACGTCGGCGAAGCTGGCCAGCAGCAACACCAGCCGCCGGCCGCTGACCGCGATGGCGCGGTCATGCAAAGCGGCCCGCAGCGCTGCGATCACCTGCAAAGCTTCGCTTTTGCCGCCATGGCGGGACCAGGCGTGCAAGGTCACGGCATGATCGAGCCCTTCGGCCGAAGCCGCATCGGCTGGGCGCGATTGCACATCCCCCAAGGTGGCGAAGGGATAGATCGGCTCGGCCGGCTGTTCGTCATAAATGCGGGGCGGGCTGCCCAGCACAGCCCGGCAGCCGGCATCGGCCAGCAAGGCGCTGCGCAGCGCCCGGGCCAAGGCCAATTCGGGGGCGGGATTCATGGGGCCTCCTCGATGCAATCTGCTTCCACGATGCCCCCCCGCCCAGTCGGTGCCGAGATCGTCTGCACCCGGAAGATCCGGGTGCCGATGATCATCCTCCAGCCCGCCGCGAGAGCGTGCGGGGCGCGCATTTGCACCCGCAAGCGCGCACGGCCTTGGCCCGTGAAGGGCTCCTCGGCGCTCGCAGCCCCGAGCGGCTCCAGCCTGGCCCAGGCAAAGCCCGCGGGCTCAAAACCCGCTGGAGCGCCCAGTTCATCGAGATTGGCCGATGGGCGCGAAAGCCCGATCCGGGCATCGAACGCCCCGGCCGGAAGCGTCGCACTCATAGCCTCGGCCCCAAGAACGCATGCAGCACGCCATTTTGCTCGATCAGGCGCACGGGCGCGTCGCGCTGATCATAGCCCCGCGCGACCATGGCCAGGATGGAATCGCGCAGGCTCTGGGCAACATCCTGGGCCTGGCCATAGCCGGCGAGATATTCGATCACCAGCTCCCCCGCGAGCGGCAGGCTGGCCAGCTCGATGCAAGCCGGATCGGCCTGGGTGCGCAGCACGGGGATGGATGCCCCATTGGCTTGCACCGCAATCACCCGGATCAAGGGCGAAAAGGCCAGGTTGATGCTGGGCCCACGCAACCTCCCCGGCTCGAAACGTTGGCGTAACCGGCGGCTGATCAAGGC
>CAZAGL010000045.1:0-12304 GCA_964484435.1 uncultured Caulobacteraceae bacterium | reverse complement strand
CGATGAGATTTCTGAATTGCGGCCCAATGATATCCAATCCACCCGCTTGCCCACGGCCGGCGCGGAATTGGAAGCCATTGTGCGCAATACCGAAGAGGCTTCCAATCAGATCATGTCCGCAGCCGAAAAGATCATGGCGATCGAGGCGGGCGATTTGCCAACCTATCGCGCCCAGGTCGAAGACCAAGTGATGGAAATCTTCCAATCCTACTCCTTCCAGGATTTGACCGGCCAGCGGGTGCGCAAGATTTGCGATGGCCTCAAGCATATCGAAGAGCGGATGGCCCGCTTTACCCATGTCATGGGCGTCAAGGATGCGCCGATCCCGGAAACCGCCGAGGATATTCGCCGGCGCGAATTGCTGCTGAATGGCCCGGCGGTGGATGGCCCTTCCACGCCGCAGGATTCCATCGATGCACTGTTCAGCATGGATGGGCCGGCCGGCCAGGATGATATCGATCGCTTGTTCGGCTGAGCGAAGCGATCAATTGCCGAGTTCGCGGGCGGCCCGGGTGATTTGCGCCATGGCCTGCGCGTGGGCTTCGGCCAGGCTGCTCGCCTCATTGGCCGTTTGCACGGCCTGAGCCTCGGATTCGGTGGCCTGAGCGGCACGATCCAGCGCGCTGAGCTGGATCGTCATGTCATAAAGGCGCTTCATGCTTTCGCGCAAACTCTGCACTTGATCGCGATCGCGGCGGCGGCGCTGCGGCTGCTCGAACAGGCTGGACGTGCGCTCGAACGCATCGCGATAGGCATTTTCCGCCGCTGTCGATAGGCGCTGGGTGCGCTTGCGGGCATCGAGCAAAGCCGTGCTGGGGCCTGCGGCCGGGGCGGAGCTGGCGGGCAGCGAGCTGCTCATGCCGATCAGCAAGGCCTGCTTGATCTGCGCCGAGCGCAACAGCGCCGAACGCACGGTTTGCGGCCGGCTGCTGTTCATCACCTGGCCCTTCAGCGCGTCCAATTCCAGCAAAAGCGGCTGCAACATGTCCAATCGTGCCACGGCTGCGCGCCAGGCCTCTTTGCGATCGCTGGAGGCGAAGATCCAGGGCCGATCATTGGCCTGTTCTTGCAGCGGATTAAGCAGTGCGCGGATTTCCGCCTCAAGTTGGGCATAGGCTTGGCGCGCCTGCAGGGCATCGGCGGCCTGCGGCAAAGGCGTTCGGAAGCGGGCAATCGCCGCACCGATATCGGCGATGCGATTGGCCATTTCCAGCGCTTGTGCGGCCGATTGGGCGCTGGCCAGTTGGTTTTCGATTTGCGAGAGGGGAATATTGGCTTGGCGCAGGCCGGAAATGGTGGGGCCAAGATCACCCAGCCAGCCGGCTTCGCGCAACTGGGCGGCTAGCGCCGTATCGGCCTGGGTCTGCTTGCGCAGGCCCTGGGCGAGCAGAGCGCCAAAGCGCGTGATCGCAGCCGTGCTGGTGGCCTCCATCCGCGTGCGCAAAGTGTCCTGCTCGGTCTTGCGGCGCGGGGCGCTCGGTTTGTCCTTGCTGAGGCCCTGAAGGCGCGCGCGGATCTCTAGCAGATCCGTTTCGGCGGCGCGCAGGATGTCCAGCTCCGAGGCGGGGCGGTTGAGCGCTTCGGCACGCGCTTCCAGGCCCTCCAGCGCCGCCAAATGGGCATCGTTTTGCCGGCGCAAAAGCCGGCTATCGTCCTGGTCCGCAACAAGATGGGCCTGGCCTGCGCCGAGGGGGGCCGAAAACCCACGCAGCGGATCAAGGCCCAATATGAAGGCCCCGCCCACAGCCATGGTGACACCCGCCGCCAGGCCGCAAAGGCCCAAGGCGAATGCCCAGAAGGCAGGCGGCCGCAAGCGCCGATTTGGGGGCTCGCCGATCGTGGTCAGCCGCACCAAAACGGCCCGCAATGGGGCAAGGGCGAACCAGATTCTGGCCGCGCTAAGTTTGGCCATGCCCCAAATGCGCCCGCGCGAACGATTGGCCCGATCGGCAAGCGCCAAAGCCTGGCCGCCCAATTGGCCCATCCGGGATTTCCAGTGCTGCGGCGGCACCTGCATGCGGATTATCCTGCGCTCACCGAATTCCCGGTGACATGGCTTTCGGCTTTAGCGCAAGTCGCCTCACGGGTGAATGCCTCGTCTTGAGCGCGCGCCATTTTGCGCGTGCGTGAGGGAATGCGCCCCTGCGGCCCTGAAGCAACACTCAATCCGAAAAATCAGGGTTGAGCCCGGGCTTTCCGCCAAGTGGCTCGCTTTTCGCTACGGGTGGGTTATCAGGTGCTGGAGATTGAGCCATCTCTGATGGGCTTCGTATTTTTTTGAAACATAAACCAAGGGATGGGTTATGAAAAAGCTGCTTCCGGGCATGGTCACGATCGCGGCCGCGCTCTTCGCATCGACCACGGGTGCCCAGGCCCAAGGTTGGTATATCCGCGGTGATGTCGGCTATACGGGCATCGAGGGCAATCTCGATGCGCGCGGCCCCGCCGTCACGCCCCCGGGCCGCCGGCTGAACGCCGAGGCCGATTATGATGCCAATCTCAGTGAGCATCTCGGCTTTGGGTATGATTTCGATGGCTTCCGCCTGGAGGCGGAAGGCGCGCATCGCTTTAACCGCATCGATACCGATGCCAATTTCACCGATGGCGATATCCACGCGTGGTCCGGCCATTTGAATGGCTTGTTCGATATCAATCCCAAGGGGGCGGTTACGCCCTATATCGGTGCTGGCCTCGGCTATACCGCCCTGAACGCCAGTGCTTCGAATGCCCTGGGCACCGCGCCGTTCCAAAGCTTTAATACGGGCGATGGCTCCTTTTCCTATCAGGGCCTGGCCGGCGTGGCGTTCAAGCTGAGCCGCGCCTTCGCCATCGATATCGGCTATCGTTATCTGGGCGTGACCGATCCCGAATTCAGCGGCCGCTCGGGCCAGACTCGGTCTTCAAACGGCACGCCGGCCACGTTTGCCAGCGATTATTCCAATCACACCGTGACGGCCGGCTTCCGCTGGACCTTCGCCAAGGCCCCGCCGGCGCCGCCGCCGCCGCCGCCGACCCCTCCGCCGCCGCCGCCGGTTGTTGAGCGCGCCGCCCCTGTCGTGGAGGCTCCGCCCGTTCAGCAAGTTTGCCCGGCGCAGGAATTCATCGTCTATTTCGCTTGGGATCGTTCCGAGCTGAACGCCGATGGCCAGCGCGTCCTGGATGAAGCCGTGGCGCAGGCGCGTCAGTGCAATGTCAATGGCGTCGTGATTTCGGGCTTCACCGATACTTCCGGCTCACCGACCTACAACCTCGCTCTGTCCCAGCGCCGCGCCAATATCGTGCGCGATGGCCTGGTCAGCCGGGGCATCGGCACGGATTTCATCAGCACGGAAGCCGCCGGCGAATCCCGCCTCAGCAAGCCCACGGGCGATGGCGTTCGTGAGCCGCTGAACCGCCGCTCGGTGATTGGCATCACCTTCCGTTGAGATCGGCGGAAACTTTAACGAAGGGCCCGGCACGCGCCGGGCCCTTTTTGTTTGGCCATTATGGTTGGGCTTTTGCCGCGCGCCCGCCTTCGGGCTGGACAGCGCGCTGGCTTTGGGGCCATTTCGCGCCATGTCGATTGCGCCTCACACCCTGACGCTGCCCGCCCCCCTCCAGGAGGCTTTGGCCGGCTTGCGGGAACATGCCCCCAATTCCATCGCCCGCACCATCGCTTGGGCCCGGCAAAACTCCGGCAGTTTGGAGATCGAGGGATTGGCCAGCATGGCGGATGCGCTGGAGGCCGATTTCGCGGCGCTGCCCGCGCGCATGGAGCGCTTGGCTCTGGCCCCGCTTGCGCGGGTGCGCCCCGATGGAAGCCAGCAGGATGTGCTGCTGGGCCAGGCGCTGCGCCTGCGCGTGCGTCCCCAAGCCAGGCTGCAGATCGCGCTGACCGGCCATTACGATACGGTCTTTGCCCGCAGCCATCCCTTCCAGAGCGTCAGCGAGGACGAAGCCCAGCTGCATGGCCCCGGCGTGGCGGATATGAAAGGCGGGCTCAGCATCCTGCTGGATGCGCTCTGCGCCTTTGAGAGCACGAAGGTGGCGGGCAATTTGGGCTATACGATCCTGCTCAGCCCCGATGAGGAGATCGGCTCCCCTGGCAGCGCGCCTTTGCTGGCGCAGATCGGGGCCGAGGCGCATTTCGGCATGACGTATGAGCCGGCCACGCCCGATGGCTATCTGGTGGATGCACGGGCCGGATCGGGGAATTTCGCGCTGGTGGTGCGCGGGCGGGCCGCTCATGTTGGCCGCGCCTTTGGCGAGGGGCGCAATGCGATGGCGGCCGCGGCGCGCTTCGCCGCCGAGATCGACGCGCTGAACGGCCAATTGGGCCAAGTCACCCTCAATATCGGGGCGATCGAGGGGGGCGGCCCCGTTAATATCGTGCCAGAGCACGCGCTCGTGCGTTTCAATGTGCGCGCCCCCACGCGCGAAGAATCGCAGGCCTGCGCCGAAAAGATCGATGCGCTGGTGCGGCGTATCGGCCAAGAGGATGGCATCAGCGCGCATTTGCATGGCGGATTTACCCGCCCGCCCAAGCCACGCACCGCCTCCCAAAGCGCGGCCGCGGCCTTGGTTGCCAATGCCGGCGCGCGGCTGGGCTTGCAATTGGGCTTTCGCGCCTCGGGCGGGGTCTGCGAGGGCAATAATCTGGCGGCGGCGGGCTGCCCCAATATCGATACGCTGGGCGTCGTCGGCGGCGGGCTGCACAGCAGCGAAGAATTCGCCCTCAAATCCAGCTTTGCCGAGCGGGCCCAGCTTTCGCTGATGATCCTGCACGATATCGCCAGCGGCGCGGCCGATCTTGTGGGCCTGCGCGCGTGAGTGATTATGTCGTCCGGCCGCTGCGCAAAACGGATTTCCCGCAGGTCATCACGCTGCGTGCCGGTGCCGGCGCGGGCTTTACCAGCCTGGCCGTGCCCATCGAGGCCCTGGAAGAGCGGATCCAGCGATCCGAAACCTATTTCGCCAGCGCTATCCAGGCACCGGGAGAACAGCGTTATCTGCTGGGGCTGGAGCATAGGGCCAGCAAGGCGATTGTCGGCATGGCCGGGGTGAAGGCGCAGGTTGGCCTCAGCCAGCCGTTTTACAATTTCCGGATCTTGCGTATTTCCCAGGCATCGGCGGCGGCGCAGCGGCGCTTTGACATGGAAGTGCTGATCCTCGTCAATGAATTCACCGGGGCCAGCGAAGTGGGCACGTTGTTTGTCCTGCCCGAGCACAGGGGCGGGGCAGGGCGGGCGCTGGCGCAATCGCGCTATATGCTGATCGCGCTGGAGCGCCAGCGTTTCTCCGAGCAAGTGGTTTCCGAACTGCGCGGCCATGTCGAGCCGGACGGGACCAGCCCGTTTTGGGAGGCCTTGGGGCACCATTTCTTCCGCATGGATTTTGCCCAGGCCGATCGGCTCAGCGCCACCACCGATAGCCAATTTATCCTCGATTTGATGCCGAAATACCCGATCTACGTCGATTTCTTGCCGCCGCAGGCCCGCGCGGTGATCGGCGTGTGCCATTCCCAGGGGGAGGCGGCGCGCCATTTGCTGGAACAAGAGGGCTTTCGCTATGATCGCGTCGTCGATATTTTCGATGGCGGGCCGTTGCTTTCCACCTCACGCGATGCCTTGCGCACAGTGCGCGAGGCGCGCCGCGTTTTGGTGAAAATCGGGGAGGCCAACTCGGCCCGGCGCGCGCTGATCGCTTTGCCCCGCTTTGAGAATTTCCGCTGCATCACGGCGCAGGCGCAAATCCTGGAGGGCGAAGTGCTGATCTCGCGCGCCAGCGCCAAGGCGCTGGGTGTGCGCGGCGGCGATGAGGTTTTGGCATGGGTGAGCGCGTCATGACGGGGGATCTTTGCATCAACGGGCAATGGCAAGACGCCAGCGGGGCGGGCTTTGCCTCGATCGATCCGGCTTTGGGGGATGTGGTCTGGTCTGGCCGGGCGGCCGGCGCGGAGGACGTGCGCCAGGCCTTCGCTGCGGCGCAAAACGCCTTTCCAGCCTGGGCGCGCGCGCCCCTGGCGGTGCGCGTGGCGGCGTGCCGGGCCTTTGGCGTACATTTGGAGACGCAAAAGGAAGGCTTTGCCATCCAAATCGCCCGCGAAACCGGCAAGCCCTTGTGGGAAGCCCGCGCCGAAGTGCAGGCCATGCTGGGCAAGATCGAAATTTCCATCCGCGCCCAGGGCGAGCGTGCGGGCGAGCGCTCTGATCCCGCTGCCTTTGGCGAAGCGCGCCTCAATCACCGCCCGCATGGGGTTTTGGGCGTGATGGGCCCCTATAATTTCCCGGGCCATTTGCCCAATGGCCATATCATTCCGGCCCTGCTGGCGGGCAATACCCTGGTGTTCAAACCGAGTGAACTGACGCCCGGCACCGGCGGCGCGATGATGGATCTGTGGCGTGAGGCGGGGCTGCCGGCCGGGGTGCTCAATCTTGTGCAAGGGGGGCGCGAAACGGGGGCGGCGCTGCTGGCCGATCCGGCTTTGGCGGGGGTCTTGTTCACCGGCTCGGCGGCGACGGGCCGCTTGATCCATCAGCGCTTCGCCGGGCGGCCCGAAATCATCCTGGCGCTGGAAATGGGCGGCAACAATCCGCTTCTCGTTTGGCCGGATGCCGATCCGGGCATCGCCGCCAATCTGATCGTGCATTCCGCCTTCGCCACCAGTGGCCAGCGCTGTTCGTGCGCGCGCCGCCTGATCGTGCCCAAGGGCGCGTTTGGCGATGCGGTGCTTCGTGCCTTGACCGCCTTGACGGGCCAATTGCCGATCGGGCCATGGAATGCCAGCCCCGAGCCGTTCATGGGCCCGTTGGTCAGCCATGGCGCGTCCCAACGGGCTTTGGCGGGTGCGGAAGGCTTGATCGCCCAAGGTGGCGTGCCCCTTTTGCCGTTGCGCTGCGAGGGCGCATTTTTTCACCCCTTGCTGCTGGACATGACCGACGCGCCCGAGCCGGAGGACGAAGAGATTTTCGCCCCCGTTCTGCAGATTTGGCGCGTGGCGGATCTCGATCAGGCGTTCGCGCGGGCCAATGCCAGCCGCTTTGGCTTGTCTGGCGGGGTGATCAGCGCCGATCCGGCGGTGTGGGCCAGGGCCCAGGTGGAAATGCGGGCCGGCGTGCTGAACTGGAACCGGCCGACAACCGGCGCATCTTCGGCCATGCCCTTTGGCGGGCCCGGGCTTTCCGGCAATGCCCGCCCCAGCGCTTATTATGCCGCCGATTATTGCGCCTATCCGCTGGCCATGCAGATCGCGCCGATGATGCAGGCCATCGCCGCGCCTGGATTGACGCTGCCTTAGGATCGCGATAGGGCCGCGATGGGCCACCCGCTCCCACCGGCGGGCGCTCATCTGAAAGGATGGGAAATTCACATGCAGATCCCCCCCAAACCGGGCCTTCGCCCGCTTGATGCCCGTTTTTCTTCGGGCCCCACCAAAAAGCGCCCCGGCTGGTCCCTGGCTGCCCTTGATGGCGCGGCGTTGGGCCGCTCGCACCGCTCCAAGGCCGGCAAGGCCAAGCTGAAGGAAGCCATCGATCGCACGCGCGCTGTGCTCAGCGTGCCCGATGATTTCCACATCGCCATCGTGCCAGCCTCCGATACCGGGGCGGTGGAGATGGTCATGTGGTCCATGCTGGGCCAGCGCCCGGTGGATGTGTTCGCGTGGGAAAGCTTTGGCGAGGAATGGGTCACGGATGCGCAAGATCAGCTGAAGCTGCCCGATTTGCGCCTGCATGTGGCGCGGCCCTATGGGGCCTTGCCCGATTTTTCCCTGGCACGGCGAGATGCCGATATCCTGTTCACCCAAAACGGTACGACCAGTGGCGCGAAAATCCCCGATTTCGAATGGATCGCGCCCGATCGCCAAGGCCTTGCCATCAATGATTGCACCTCCGCGGCCTTCGCCCAGCCCATCGATTGGGCCAAATGCGATGTGGTGACGTTTTCCTGGCAGAAGGTCATGGGCGGGGAAGCTGCGCACGGCATGCTGATCCTTGGCCCGCGCGCCGTGCAGCGCCTGGAGACCTATGCCCCGGCGCGCCCGCTGCCCAAAATCTTCCGGATGACCAAATCCGGCAAGCTGGATCGCGAATTATTCGAAGGGGCGACGATCAATACCCCCAGCCTGTTATGCGTGGAGGATTATCTCGATAGCCTGAAATGGGGAGAGGCCATTGGCGGCTTGCCGGCTTTGCACGCGCGCGCCGATGCCAATGCCAAAACGCTCTATGATTGGGCGGGCCAAACCGATTGGATCGCGCCTTTGGCCCCCCTGCCCGCCACCTGGTCCAATACCGGGGTTTGCCTCAAAATCGTCGATCCGCGCGTGACCGGGCGCGATTCTGCCGGCCAGGCCGATTTTGCTAAAAAGCTGGCCGATCGGCTCGAAAGCGAAGGCGTGGCGCTCGACGCGGCCTCCTATCGCTCGGCCCCGCCGGGCCTGCGCATCTGGTGCGGGGCCACGATCGAACAAACGGATATCGCGGCCCTGATCCCCTGGATCGAATGGGCATTTGCCAGCCTGATGGCGGAGGGGTGAGCATGCCACGCGTTTTGATCAGCGATGAACTTTCCCCGGCGGCCATCGACATCTTCAAGGCCCGTGGCCTGGAGGTGGATTTCAAGCCGGGCTTGGCCAAGGCGCACTTGCTGACCATGATCGGGGATTATGATGGCCTGGCGGTGCGCAGCGCCACCAAAGCCGATAAGGATGTGATCGCGGCCGGCACGCGCCTCAAGGTGATCGGCCGGGCCGGCATCGGCGTCGATAACATCGATATTCCGGCCGCGACCGCAAAGGGCGTGGTGGTGATGAACACGCCCTATGGCAATTCGATCACCACGGCCGAGCACGCCATCGCCTTGATGTTCGCGGCGGCGCGCCAATTGGCGGCGGCCGATGCCTCCACCCAGGCCGGAAAATGGGAGAAGAATCGCTTTTTGGGTGCCGAGCTGTTCGCCAAAACCCTGGGCATTATCGGCTGCGGCAATATCGGGGCCATCGTCGCCGATCGGGCTTTGGGCCTGAAAATGAAGGTGATCGCCTATGATCCCTACCTCACGGCCGAGCGCGCGATCGAGCTGGGCGTGGAAAAGGTCGAACTCGATGCGCTTTTGGCCCGCGCCGATGTGATCAGCCTGCACACGCCGCTGACGGACAAGACGCGCAATATCCTCTCGGCCGAGGCGCTGGCCCGCACCAAACGGGGGGTGATCATCGTCAATGCCGCGCGGGGCGGCCTGCTCGATGAGGCGGCTTTGCGCGCCGGGCTGGAAAGCGGGCAGATTTCCGCGGCGGGCATCGATGTGTTCACCACCGAGCCGGCCAAGGATAATGTGCTGTTCGGCGCGCCCAATCTGGTGGCCACGCCGCATTTGGGGGCCTCCACCAGCGAGGCGCAAGAGAATGTCGCGCTGCAGATCGCTGAGCAGATGAGCGATTATCTGTTGACCGGGGCGGTTTCCAACGCCCTCAACATGCCCTCGGTGAGCGCCGATGAGGCCCCGCGCTTGCGCCCCTGGGCGGCTTTGGCCGAAAAGCTGGGCCTCTTGGCCGGCCAGCTTCTGGACGGGGCCTTCGAGAAGATCGATGTGGCCTATGAAGGGCATGTGGCTGCCCTGAACATCAAGCCGCTGACGGCGGCGGCCCTGGCCGGGGTGCTGCGCCCGCAACTGGCGGAGGTGAACATGGTTTCTGCGCCGGCCATGGCCAGGGAGCGCGGCATCACCCTCTCGGAAAGCCGCCAGGAGAGCGCCTCGGTCTATGACAGCGTGCTGCGGATTTGCATCACGGCGGGAGGGCGCGAGCTTTCCGTCGCCGGCACCCTATTCGGGGCCGAGCCGCGCATTATCGAAGCGGAAGGCATGGCGCTGGAGGCACCGTTCGCGCCGTTCATGCTGTATGTGAAAAATGAGGATAAGCCGGGCATGATCGGCCGGCTCGGCACTTTGTTGGGTGAGGCGAAAGTCAATGTCGCCACCTTCCATCTCGGGCGTTTGGGGCAGGGCCAGACGGCAGCGGCGCTTTTGGGGGTGGATGCCCCGATCGAACCCCTGGTTTTGAATGCCGTGCGGGCACTCAACCTTGTTGTGTCCGCGCGCACGCTCGCCTTCTGAGCGGGGCTGGTCTACAGCAGGGTGGGAGATTGGGCACAAAGGTGGGCGATGAAATCATGTTGGAATTGTGTGGCCCTGCTCGGGGCGATCAGCGCGGGCAGCGCCAGCGCGGCGCAAGCGGAAATCCCGGTGCGGGCCATTTATGGCGGCGCGCTTTATCACGATGTGACCTTGGCGGACAGCAAAAGCGGCGGTGCCGAGCAGCCACCGAATCTCGAACTTGAGGTGCAGCTCGAAAGCCCGCGCGCGTTCCGCTATATCCTCGATCCGTCCGTATATTTCGTGGGCTCGGTGAATACGCGCGGCGATACCAGTTTTGGCGGGTTCGGGCTGAACTGGAAATTCTATTTCACCAAGAAATGGGCGTTTGAGCCGGGAATTGGCTATGTCGTCCATAACGGCGCGCTGGATTTCCCCTTTCCCCGGGGCGATCCGCGCAATATCGAGTTCGCGGAGAACAATATCTTGTTCGGCTCACGCGATTTGTTTCGCATCACGACGGGCGTCACGCGCGATTTCGGGCCGCGTTGGTCGGGCCAAGTGCTTTATGAGCATCTCAGCCACGGCCAAATCATCGGGCGCGGGCGCAATCAGGGGTTGGATTCCATCGGCCTGCGCCTCGCTTATCGCTTTCGCGATCGCCAGGGCCGGCGCATCGATGCTAAGGAGTCGTGAAGCGTGTCATCCGTGGCAGTAATTGGCTCGCAATGGGGCGATGAGGGCAAGGGCAAGATCGTCGACTGGCTATCCAGCCGGGCCGATATCGTGGTGCGCTTTCAGGGCGGGCACAATGCCGGGCACACTTTGGTGGTGGGGGAGGCGGTCTATAAGCTGTCTCTCCTGCCCAGCGGCGTCGTCCAGGGCAAGCCCTCGGTGATCGGCAATGGCGTGGTCGTCGATCCTTGGGCCTTGCTTAGCGAAATCGCGCGCCTGCGCGAGCAGGGCATCCGCATCGAGCCGGATCTGCTGATCCTGGCCGAAAATGCCTGCCTCATCTTGCCGCTGCACCGCGATCTCGATGCCGCGCGCGAGGGCCAGGCCGGCATCGCGCAGATCGGCACGACCCAACGGGGCATCGGCCCGGCCTATGAGGACAAAGTGGGCCGGCGCGCCATTCGCGTGTGCGATCTGGCTGATCCAGAAGCGCTTGATTGGAAGATTGGCCGCCTGTTGGCTCATCACAATGCGTTGCGGCGTGGCCTCGATCTCGGGGAGATCGATGTTGGGCAATTGCGCGCCGCGCTTTTGGCCATCGCGCCGGAGGTTTTGGCCTTTGCCCAGCCCGCTTGGCGCCTTCTCGATGACGCGCGCCGGGCTGGCAAACGCATCCTGTTCGAGGGGGCGCAAGGCAGCTGGCTGGACGTGGATCATGGCACCTATCCCTATGTCACCTCCTCCAACACGATCGCCGGGCAGGCGGCCAGCGGCTCTGGCCTTGGCCCTTCGGCGATCGGCTATGTGCTGGGCCTCGTCAAGGCCTATACCACCCGCGTCGGCCAGGGGCCTTTCCCCACCGAATTGTTCGACGCGGATGGGCGCAGGCTGGGCGAAATCGGCAAGGAAATCGGCGTGGTGACGGGGCGGGCGCGCCGCTGCGGCTGGTTCGATGCCGTTTTGGTGCGCCAGAGCGTCGTGCTGAACGGCATGCACGGGCTGGCCTTGACCAAGCTCGATGTGCTGGATGGCTTTGAGACGCTGAAAATCTGCACCGGCTATCGCATCGGAGAGCGCCAGCTCGATCGCCTGCCGGCCAGCGCGCGCGAGCAGGCCGCCTTGGTGCCGATTTATGAGACGCTGCAGGGCTGGCAAAGCACCACGCGCGGTGCGCGCAGCTGGAAGGATTTGCCGGCGGCCGCCATCAAATATGTGCGCCGCATCGAGGAATTGACGCAGGCCCCCGTGGCGTTGCTCTCCACCAGCCCGGAACGGGAGGATGTCATCCTAGTGCGCGATCCGTTCGAGCGATAGGATCGGCGTCGCCGCCCCGCTAATCGGCGGGGGAAAGCAGGCCCTGTTCGCCGGCCACTTTTTTCATGGATTTTTGCAGTTTTTCGAAGGCGCGCACCTCGATCTGGCGCACGCGCTCACGGCTGACGCCATATTCCTTGGAAAGTTCTTCCAGCGTGGCCGGCTCATCCTTCAGGCGCCGTTCCTGGATGATATGGCGATCGCGCTCGGAGAGGCTGGCCATCGCGCCCTGCAGCAATCCCAT
>CAZAGL010000044.1:5074-12319 GCA_964484435.1 uncultured Caulobacteraceae bacterium | reverse complement strand
CGATCCGCGCGATACGCGCCGGGTTTTGGGCCTGGCCTTCGCCGCTTGCCTCAATGCGCCGCTGGAAGACACCCGCTTTGGGGTGTTTCGGATGTGAAACAACCTGAACGCAGCCTAACAATGCTGTTCAGGCATGGCTCAGCCAAGCCGCCATAGATTGCCGGCATCCCAACCGGAGGATGCCAGATGAAACCGTTTGTTGCTCTTGCCCTTGCCCTTGCCCTCAGCGCGACCGTCATGGCCCCAAAGGCCGCCTCGGCGCACCAGCCTGGCCATGCCCATCAGGGGCACGGGCCGGTGATCGTTGAGCCGGATCACCATGTCCACCGCGAGGCCCATGCCTTTCGGCGCGGGGATTTTTTGCAGGATTACCGCCTCGGCCCGGTGATCCTGGTGCGCGATTGGCGGGCCTTTGGCGTCTATGCGCCTCGGCCCGGCCTGGATTGGGTGCGCGTGCGCGGCGATCTTCTGCTCGTCCATGCCCGCAGCGGCCGCATCCTGGACGTTGTTTCGCTGCACCACTGGCGCTATTCGTGAACCTGATGCATGTTCCCCCTGAAACGAAGTTTGGGGGGAATATGCGGGGATTTTTCATCGTGCTGTTGGCCGGCTTGGCCGCCTTGACGGGCTGCAAGCAGAAAAGCGCCTCCAGCCCAGCCGATGCGGTGCAAGCGGCCGATTGCGGGGCGCAGGCCGTCTCTTCTTGGGAAATCGCGGCCGGCCAGGTCTATGAGATCAGCGCCACAAGCGCCGGGCCCGATTGCGCCAAGGCCGTGATCGCTCTGGCGGTGCGCGGCCCGGATGGAAATCCCCTATTCGTCGCGGCCACCAAGGCGCAGGACAGCGGCTTGGCCTTCAATGGGGCCCAAGGCCGCCAAGACATGCAGGCGCGCCTGCAAGATTGGATCGCCCCGGCCCAGGCCGGCTTCACCACCAGCGCCGATCTGCCGGCCTGGCCGGAGGGGGCGACAGGGCCCGCCGCCAAGCCAGCCGAGGGGGTTTCGGGCACATTTCCCTTTTATCCTGAGGCCGAAGCCTATGGCGAGCGCGCCGGCTATGAAGCCCTGCGCAGCGCCAAAGCCCCGGTTTTCTGCTATGTGCAGGGCCCGGAAAGCTTTGCCTGCCTCGCTGCGCAAGATGGCAGCGTGTTTCCCATCGGGCTGCAAGTTTTTCCGGGCTGATTGGCAAAAATCTACATTATTCCACCAGACTGAAGGCAGCGGCGGGGGGCGCGCCTTGGCCGCCGTCACCCGCCATTGCGATACTTTGCCCGGCTTCCCCAACGGCCGATGCCTTGGCCCCGCCGGCACCAGCCTGCACACTGGGGTGTGGGGCCAGCAGGCAGACCACCTCCTCGGCGAACCAATTGGCCCGCCAGAGGATTTCGGCGAAAGGCGGGCCCGCTTTGCCCCGGGCGATGGGGGCGGCGCGCACGATTTTGAGCCCCAATTCCTTGGCCAGCGCCGCAAAATCGCGCACCGTGCAGGGGCGCGAGGCTTGGCGATCATGCCAGGCGGCCGCGCTGCCCGGGGCCGAAGGCGCGCGCCCCCCGGCGAAATAGGTCCAGCGCGCGCGCCAATGCCCAAAATTGGGAAAGGAAACGATGACCTTTTGCCCGACGCGCTGCAATTCATGCAGCACCCGAAACGGATCGCGCACTTCGCCGATGGTGTGCGAAAGGATCGCGAAATCAAAGCCCTTATCCGGGTAGAAGGCCAGATCCCGATCGGCATCGCCCTGCACCACGCTGAGGCCCTTGGCCACGCAGGAATTCACGCCGGCTTGGCTCAGCTCCAGGCCGCGCCCGTCACAGCCGCGCGTCTCGCGCAGATAAGCCAGCAGGGCCCCGTCCCCGCAGCCGACATCGAGCACGCTGGCCCCCGGCGTCACGAAGGCGGCGATCGCGCCATGATCGGCACGCCGGCTCATGCCTGGGCCTGCGATTGCAGAGCCAGCCCGCGCGCCGCAGCGGCCGCATCGATAAAGCCCGTCAACGTGGCTTCAAATTCCGGCTCTTCCAGCAAGAAGGCATCGTGCCCCTTATCGGAGCGCACCTCGACATAAGAAGCCGCGCAGCCGGCGGCGATCTGGGCCCGCGCAATGGCTTTGTTTTCTTCCGGCGGATAATGCCAATCACTGGAAAAGCCAAAACTGCAAAAACGGGTATTGGAGCGGCGGAAAGCCTGGGCCAGATTGCCCCCATAATCGGCGGCCAGATCAAACTGATCCGCGGCGCGGGTGATATAGAGGTAGGAATTGGCATCGAAGCGATCGGTGAAGCTGCGGCCCTGATGGCGCAAATAGCTTTCCACCTGGAAATCGGGATCAAAGCTGAAGGTGCTGGCCGGCCGGGCTTTGGGCGTGCGCCCAAAGCGGCGCTGCAAAGCCGGCTGGGAGAGATAGGTGACATGCGCGGCCATGCGCGCCACGGCCAAGCCCTTGGCTGGGCGCAGATCCTGCAGCTGATAGCCCCCATCGCGCCAATCGGGATCGGCCATGATGGCCTGGCGCCCCACTTCGTGGAAGGCGATGTTCTGGGCGCTGTGCCGGGCGCTGGTGGCGATGCTGGCGCAAGCGAACACGCGCTCCGGGTAGGCGGCGGCCCATTGCAAAGCCTGCATGCCCCCGATCGAGCCGCCGATGACGGCGAACAGATTGGGCACGCCCAGGGCATCCAGCAGCATGGCTTGGGCGCGCACCATGTCGCCGATGGTGATCACCGGAAAGCGCAGCGCGTAAGGTTGGCCATCGGGATGGAGCGAACTGGGCCCGGAACTGCCCATGCAGCCACCCAAAATATTGGTGCAGACGACGAAAAACCGATTGGTGTCGATCGGCCGCCCTGGGCCGACGATGCGCGGCCACCAAGGGGGGCGCCCGCTCACGGGATTGGTGCTGGCGACGAATTGATCCCCTGTCAAAGCATGGCAGACCAAGACGGCGTTGGATTTTTCTTCGTTCAGATGCCCATAGGATTCATAGGCGATCGCCAGCGGCCCGAAGGATCCGCCCCCTGCCAATTGCAAAGGCTTGTCTTGGGCAAAGCTCAGGCTGCGAATGCCGTTTGCCGTCGACCAGCGCCCCAATTGCGCAAGAATCTGTGTCATGGGCGAATCATAGCAGAGTTTGCGCGGGCGCGATGCCCAATGCGGGAAGTGGCGGCGCGATTTGGCGGCAGGAATCTTGCGGGCTTGGCCATCACTTGGCCGCGAGCTCGGCACAGGTTAAGGTAAACTTTGCATGATGGACAGCGCATGATCGAGCCCTCTCCCCCACCCGCCGCTCTCGGTGATGCACCAGGCCGCGTCGGTGATCTGCGCGAGCGCATCGATGCCATCGATGATGCCATGCTGGATCTGTTCGTGCAGCGCATGGCGCTGGCCCCGGCGCTGAAAGCGGCCAAAGGCGGCGCGGAGGGCGTCTCGGCCATGCGCCCCTCGCGTGAGGTGCGCGTGCTGCAACGCCTGATCGCGCGGGCAGGCCCGCAAATTCCAGATCAGTCGATCATCGATGTGTGGCGCCTGATCATGGCCGCCAGCCTCAATGCCCAGACCGAAATCGAAGTGGCCCTGGCCAGCACCGGCGATTCGGGCCGCTATCAGGATGTGGCGCGGCGCTATTTCGGCCATGGCGTGCGCTTCTCGCGGGAAGCCGAAGTGCGGGTGGCCCTGAACCGCGCCGTCGATAACGATCGCGTCGTGGCGGTCGTGCCCTGGCCGCGGGCCAGCGGCTCGGGGGCCTGGTGGCCGTGCTTGACCGAAACGCGCTATCATTGCCTGTCGATGATCGGCGGCTTGCCCATGCGCGGCGAGGCGGAAGTGGCGCTGTTCGCCCGGGCCAATCTGTTCGAGCCAACGGGGCAAGATGAATCTCTGGCCCTTGCCTATGATCCGCATCATCGATTGACACGATGCTTGAATGCAGCGCAGCTAACGGGGCGCGAGCTTGGCCGCGCTTCGGATAAACTCTTGCTGTTGCTTGACGGGTTTGTCCCGCCTGATGATCCACGGCTCGTTGAAGCCTTGCGTTCCGGGCTGGACGGCCTTCGGGTGATCGGCTGCTTTTCACGAGTATAGCAAACATGGCCCCCAAGCCGCTTGCCTGCGTTGCCGCGATCGAACCCTATCGCGGCGGCGATTCCCTGATTCCCGGCATCACCCAGCCGATCAAATTATCGTCCAACGAAAACCCCCTGGGGGCCAGCCCCGCCGCGCTCAAAGCCTATGCTGAGGCCAGCGGGGCCTTGGCCCGCTATCCCGAGGGCTCGGCGCGCGGCCTGCGCCAGGCCATCGCCGCGCGCTATGGCCTGGAGGCCAATCGCATTTTGTGTTCGGCCGGCTCGGATGAAGCGTTTCAGCTTCTGGGCCGCGCCTTTCTCGCCCCCGGCGATGAAATCATCCAATCCCAATACGGGTTCTTGATGTATCGGCTGATGGCCCAGGCCTGCGGCGCTGGCGTGCGCGCCGCGCCCGATCGCGATTTCACCGTCCATGTCGATGGCATGCTCGATCTCATCGGGCCGCGCACCAAGCTGGTTTTTCTGGCCAATCCGAACAACCCGACCGGCACCTATCTGCCGGCCAGCGAAGTGCGCCGCCTGCATGCGGGCCTGCCCGGCGATGTGCTGCTAGTGCTCGATGCGGCCTATGCCGAATATGTGCCCCATTCCGATTATGCGGATGGGCTGGAATTGGCCCGTCAACACGACAATGTGCTGATGACCCGCACATTTTCCAAAATCCATGGCCTGGCGGCGCTGCGCCTCGGCTGGGCCTATGGGCCCATTGAGATCATCGAGATTCTGCACCGAGTGCGCGGGCCGTTCAACGTGGCCGGCCCGGCCCAGGCCGCGGGCATCGCCGCCATCGAGGATCAGGCCTTCGAGGCCGATGCACGCGCTCAAAACACCCAGGAATTGGATCGCCTATCGCGGGGCTTGCGCGCTTTGGGCCTAGATGTCATCCCCAGCGCGGCCAATTTCGTGCTCGTCGGCTTTGCGCAGGGCAATGGTGCCGCCAACGCCAATCGCGCCTTGCGCGCGCAGGGTTTGATCGTGCGCGATGTTTCCAGTTATGGCCTGGCCAATCATCTGCGCATCAGCATTGGCTTGCCACAGGAGAATGCTGCCGTTCTGGCGGCGCTTGGCGATTTCTTACGCACAGCGGCGTGAGCGTGGCACCCTTTTCCTGCGTGGCGGTGATCGGCATCGGGCTGATCGGCTCGTCCATCGCCCGGGCCATCGCGGCCTTCATGCCCGGCGTGCGCACCCGCCTGTTCGATAGCGATCCGGCCGTGCGGGCACGCGCGCGTGCCTTGGATCTCGGTGAGGTGTGCGAAACGGCCGCCTTGGCGGCAGCCGGTGCCGATCTGCTGATCCTGGCCGTGCCGATCGGGGCCATGGCCAGCGCCGCCGAGGCTGCGCGCCCCGGATTGGCCGATGGCGTGGTGGTCAGCGATGTCGGCTCGACCAAGCAGGCGGTGATCGAGGCGGTATTGCCGCATTTGCCGGCTCATGCGGTATTCATTCCCGGCCATCCCGTGGCGGGCACGGAATATTCGGGCCCCGATAGCGGCTTTGCCAGCCTGTTCACGCAGCGTTGGCTGATCCTGACACCGCTAGAGGATGCACGCCCGGCCTATGGCGAGGCGATCGCGCGGCTGGAGGCCTTCTGGGCCGGCCTGGGGGCCAAGCTGGCGCGCATGGAGGCGGCGCGCCACGATCTCATCTTGGCCATCACCAGCCATCTGCCGCATTTGATCGCCTTCACCATCGTGGCCACCGCCGAAGATCTAGAAACGGTGACAGAGGCCGATGTGGTGAAATATTCGGCGGGCGGCTTTCGCGATTTCACCCGCATCGCCGCCTCCGATCCCATCATGTGGCGCGATGTCTTCCTGGCCAATCGCGAGAGCGTGCTGGAAGTGCTTGGCCGCTTCAGCGAAAATCTGGCGGCTTTGCAGCGCGCCATCCGCTGGGGCGAGGGCCAGACCCTGTTCGATACCTTCACCCGGGCCCGGCGCGTGCGCCGCGAAGTCATCGAAGCCGGCCAAGATACCGCCGCCCCCAATTGGGGCCGGGATTAGGTGCGGGGAGCAGCAACGCAGCCCCACTTGCAAAATGAACGCCGCCTAATCTATCATCCCCAATGTTGCCACATTGCCAAGCACAGCGCAGGTGATTCAATTTGTGTATTGGGGGACGCTTTGATCAAAAACATATCGTCGGCCGCTCCGTCTACGTCGCTGCCTCTGACCCACGAAAAAGAATGGGCAGATATATTTCCCAACACCGCACTAACGCCAAACTATTTTGCCTCATATTCCGAGCCTCTACGTAGGTATCCCTCCTCGGTATACTTTCCCCGATTCGTTATGCACTTCGCCACAAGTTGCGAAAATGCCGGATTTTTCGAAAAGTGGCTTGAATATATTTTCCTGAACCCTCAATTCGCGTGGCGCCGCAGGTCACCAACATTTTACACTGCTGGCGAGAACACTGACAGCCCCTCTGATACGCTGCCCTACAAAATCTCGCAATTTGACAAACCCTTCTTCAAAAATTTCTCCAAATACATTGAAACGTCGCAATCCAAAGATTTTTCCCAAAAGTCCTCAAATAAAAAATCAACTAACGACGATACTATACCACGACCCGAGACATATGACGAAATTCTGTTTTTCGAAGCAATCCCTCCAGACTCAGGCAATATGCCGATAGAAAAAGACGATAAACTCCGTATACTCATACGGGTAGAAGTGCACCAAAGTTATTTTACCCTGAGCATTTTTGTTCCGCTGATAGCAAGACCGACAAATTTTTTAGCAAAATGCGGCGATGTTGATTTTATTCGTATAAATAACGAGTCCTGCAAGAGCAATATATTACTGGCGGACCTGTACGAAAGATTGCCTGTTGAAATAACAAAGTCAGAGAGCCTGGGACAAACAGGTGAGGCGATAAAACTATTAATTCAGGAGCTTGGGGAACTAAAGGGAAAGACGTTTGTAAACTTTCGTGGAATATTCGCGCCAGCGCACTTGGTCGGAGGAGCAAACAGCACGTGGTCACACGACCCCGCGGCAAAAAATGATACCTGCAACCCAATATTCCTAAGCCCTTACCACTCTAGTTTCGAAAAACCTACTAACATCGGTAATACCACGCGGTACCTTACGTCTATATGGGACACACTTATAAAAACTGTTTTTCAAACCAGATTTACAGACGTAATCGGCTGTTACATG
>CAZAGL010000044.1:0-5064 GCA_964484435.1 uncultured Caulobacteraceae bacterium | reverse complement strand
GATACTCAAAATCCGATTCGAGAGATCAGCGCGACGCGCTTAGATTTTTAGTTATCTACAAAGGGTCCGATTTACCAGCCGATGTGGAACCGGAATCTAATACTACTAATACGAAGATCGCCTCGAACGACATTGACGATATCCAACGTTGGGCTTTGGGACGGTTACTTCATCGATTGTTGACAATGGGCACGCTTCGTTTACTTGCGATGCGCAACCTACCCGAACTGCTCGAAGTGGATAGACGCCTACTTCCTATCGAGAGAAGATTGGTGGCCAACCCAGATGCAGGAACGCTCGCCGGTATTTCAGATGATGTTTCAAAACTCATGTCGGGAAAGGACATCTTCGGAGAAACGAAGCGAGTGGACAACGCTTACCAGTCCATGAATCGCCTTCTGAGTGATCTTGGAATTGTTCCGATACCGGGATGGCAGCCTTATGATATGTTTGTTCGCCGCCGGCTGGATAGCACGTATGACCGTATCGTGGGGCTTGGTGAGAGATATGAGCGCATCTGGCAAATTTATCGCGCACGACAACAAGAGCAAGAGGCAATGCAGCAAGGACTACTAGCAGCGACATCTCTTAAGACGCAAAACCTTGCGAACATCATCGCGATGTTTGGCGTGATAGCAGTCATAGACCAAGTTGTAACCACACAAATTCTAATTGATTTTGCACGATTTACCTCCAAAATACTCTATATTGAGTTACTGCTTCTCACGGATAACCTCGAGCTTCAACTGCCAAAACTCGTCGAGTGGGTGGGTAATTCAAATCATGATTCTGTGTATCGCCTGGTGATTGACGCTGTGGTCGGATGGTCTACCTTCATCTGGCTGAAAAAGGTGATCCAGCGGAAGGAAGAACCGGCAAAAAAAGGGAAACGGGGTAGGGGAAAAGATCATAATTGGGGCCGGGACCCAAACTAAGCCCCCACCTCCCGCGCCAGCTCCGCGCAGCCCGCCTCGATGCGCTCTTCCAGCTGGCGCATGAATTCGCGGCGCGGCAGGCTGGCCGGGATGGGCGGTAAAAAGCGGATCGTTGCCTGGCCGGGCTTGCGCAGCAGACCATGGCAAAACAACCCCGTATTGAGCGCCACGGGCGTGCAGGGCAGATCCAGCTCGCGATAAATGGCCGCAACGCCCGGCTTGTAATCCGGGGCCGCGCCGGGCGGCTGGCGGGTGCCTTCCGGGAAGATGAATATCGGCCGGCCCGCGCCCGCGCTTTGACGCGCCGCGCGCACCATGTCCTTCAGGGCTTTGGCATGCGCCTCGCGATCAACCATGATCATGCCCGTGCGCTGCACGAACCAGCCAAACACCGGCATGGCCCGCAATTCCTGCTTGAAAACGATGGCCGGCTCGGGCAAGGCCAGAAAGATGGCGATCGTCTCCAGCATGGATTGATGCTTGCAGGCCACGAGGCCGGCGGCTTTGGGCGCGTGCTCCAGCCCCTCGAAGCGCAAGCGCAAATTGCAAATCCAGCGCAGGCCAAACACCGCATAACGCGCCCAGACCCGCGCCGCGACCAGGCTGGCCTTGGCATCGAGCATGGAGGCGGGCATGGCCGAAATGCCGATCACCCCCATCCCCGCATAGAGATAAACCACATACACGATCGAGCGCAGCCAGATCATGGCGCGCCCGCGCCGCTGCCATCGGCCCCAGTCAGCCCTTCACGCGCCTCGATCGCCAGCAATTTCAGATACTCCGCGCCCAATCGCACAGCCAGGCGCGGATCGCGCCGCCACACATCCGGCCGGGCCAGCCGGCTTTTTACTGGATAGGCAATGATATGGGCCCCAGGCAAGGCCAGGCGCAGCTCGATCAGGCTGCGCGCCATGTGATAATCTTCGGTGACCAGCAGGATTTCGTTGAACATATGGGCATTGGCCCAGGCCGCGGTTTCGGCGGCATTGCCGATGGTATCAGAGGCCGATCGGCCAAGATCCACGCAGCATTCGAAACGCGCCGCATCGATCCCCAAAACGGCGGCGATCTCCCCATCGGTGGCCGCGGGATTGACGCCGGTGATCAGCAGACGCTGGCCGTGCCCAGCCTCCAGCAGGCGCACACCGGTGCGCAGCCGCTCCAGCGAGCCCCCCGTCAGGGCCACGATGGCCTGCGCCTGCGGGACAGGCATGGGCGCGCGCAAGCGATGCACCTTGGCGGCGAAATCGCTAAAGCCAAGCACCAAGGCGGCAAAGCCCGCCAGCACGGCCACCCCGAACAGATTGCGCCAGATCCTCATGCGCGGCCCTCGGCTTCCAGCCAGGAGCGCCGGGCCGCCGCGCGCGCCCCCGCACCGGCCAGAACCCCCGAAAAGATGGCGATGGCCCCCAAGGGCGCAAACACGATCGGGCTGATGGCGCGCATCTGTTGCACGATGCTGAGGCTGGATGCGGCCCCCGCCAAGAGGCCAAAGCCCAAGGCGGCCGCGCAGGCCGCACCAAGCAGGCCGGCCGCGAAGCCTTCATAGGCCGCGCGGCGGGCCAGCGCACCGAACGCCTGCGCGGGCATGGCTCCGCTTTCCATCCAGGCCAGCAGCGTTTCATGCTCCTGTCGGGCCCTGGCCCGCGCCACCAGCGGGATGATCAGCGCCGCCGCCCCGCCGGAAATGGCCGCCGCTGCGATGGCCAGGCGCGCCAATTGCCGCGCCGCCGCCGCCGCCGCTTCGGCCCATGGGCCCGGCCCAAACACCTCGGCGCTGAAACCGGCGTTTGCCAGCTTGCGTTCCAGCACCTGCGCAATGCGCGTGCTGCCACGGGGCGATTCCACCTCGATGAGCCGCAATTCGGGCAGCGACAAGGCCTCCTCGCCGATCAGCTCGCGCGCCCGCTCTGGTGTCATGGCCCGGGCCGAAGCCACGCCGGGCGTGTCGCGGATGAGCCTTGCTGCGGCTTCGGTCACGCCGGCGCGATCGGGGCCGATAATGCGGATGGTCACCGCGCCATCCAGGCCGCCCGCCCAATCGGCCGCCGCGCTTTGCGCCGCCCCCGCGCCCAGCGCCGCGCACGCCGCCACGAAGCAGGCAATCGCGCAGGCCCAGAACACGGCCGCCCCCCCGCGCGATGGCCCCAGCGCGTTCACCTGCCGGCCCCCGCATCAAAGGGGCGCAGCACACCGTCTTGAACGCCGTGCCGATTGGCCCGCAATTGCGTGCTTTCCGCCTCCGTCAGGCCGCTGAACACCATGCTTGCCCCTCCCTCGCGCAAAGCATTGAGCGCGGCATAAGCGGCAATTTGGGCGCGCTCACTGATTCCTGCAAACGGGGTATCGCCAACAAGCAAAGCCGGGCGGGCCAAAATGGCCCGGGCCAGCACGCAGGCCCGGCGCGCCGGGCCGCTGGCCGCCGCGGCCAGGGTTTGCGCTTCACCTTCCAGGCCGAATTCGTACACCATTTCGCGCACATCCTCGCGGGCGACCTTGTTCAGCCGGCCAGCCAAGCGGGCGGGAAGCTCGATATTGGCGCTGAGGCTCAGCATCGGCGCGAGCTGCGCATCGGCACCGATCACCGCCATGCGCCGCCGCACGCGGGCCCGCGCCGCCAGGCTGGCGCGCCGCACATCCTGGCCAAACAGCAGCACGCGGCCCGCGCGCACCGGCACAAGCAAGCGCACGACGCGCGCCAAGAGGTGCACGCCGCGCGCCTCCCCTTGCAAATGGGCGCAGGCCCCAGCGCGCACCTCCAGATGCGGGATTTCCAACTCCTGCGCGCGCCCACGCCGTCCCACGAGCACATTTTCCAGGCACAATGGCGCGGGCCAATCAAACAAAGCGTCTTCGCCCGCATAGATGGCGGATTCAGTCATAGCGCGCGCCGCTGCATGCCACGCATTCGGGGGCCGGTTCCTGCTCAAACGGGCAATTCATGGGCATATCCCGATAGACGCCATCCTTCGAATCAGCGCAGGCGCTATCCATACCAGTTTCAGCCTGAGAGGCTAAAGCCTATCATGATCCTGATTTGCACGTCCTGCGCCAGTCGCTATTTCGCCGCAGACGAATCCATCGGCGAGGGGCGCATGGTCAAATGCGCGGCGTGCGGCCATGAATGGATGGCTGTCCTCAGCCTCAAGCTGGATCACGCGCTGGACGAAGACGAACCGCACCGGCGCACCCCCAAGGGCCTTGGGGCCTGGCTGAACGGCTTGCGCGCCCATCCGCACCGCGCGCCCGCGCATTCGCCCGCCGCCTTGATCCGCGCACGCCAGGCGCAGCGCGAGCAGCGCGCCCGCTTGGCGCAAGCATCGGGGGCATGGGGCGGGGCCATTGTTCTTCTGGCTGGGGTTTTTGCGGCCGGTGCCGCCGCGCGTGACCCGCTGGCGCGGATCTGGCCGCAAAGCGCCAGCCTGTTCACGGCCGCTGGCCTCGACGTGAACATCTATGGCCTGATCATCGAGGACGTGCAAACCGAGCGCACCAGCACGCCGCAAGGCGAAGCGATCAAGGTCAGCGGTGTGGTGCGCAATCTGCGCGCCCAGCCGCAGCAAACACCCCCCGTGCGCATATTGTGGCGCGATGGCCAAGGCCGATTGCTCAGCGATTCGCTGGGCCATCCGGAAAAATCCTCGCTTGGCGGCGGGAAATTGACGCGGTTTGAGACCACCATTTCTGGCCCGGCGACGCGCGCAGCCATGGTCGAGGTGCGTTTCGGGCTGATCCAGGGCGAAGAATTGGCCGATCTAACGGCCGGCCCGGGCCAGACCCGGCACCGATTCACCGCTTCGCTCAACCGATAATGCCCGCCCGCGCGAAGCGCCTCGCGCGCGGCCGTTGGGCACGCTATAGGCGCTGATCATGCCCATGCTTTCGCCCTTGATCTCCGAGCACGCCGTCCAGGCCCGCGTCGATGCGCTGGCCGAAGAGCTTTGCCCCCTTGTCAATGCCGATTGGTGCCTTGTCGTGCTGCTGCAAGGGGCGATGCCCTTCGCCGTGGATTTGCAACGGGCCCTGGCGCGACGCAATTGCTTTCCGGTGCAAGATTGCCTCTGGCTGGAAAGCTATCGCGATGCGCGCACGTCTTCGGGGCGCGTCGTGGTGCGCGCGGATTTGTCGC
>CAZAGL010000043.1:0-12497 GCA_964484435.1 uncultured Caulobacteraceae bacterium | reverse complement strand
AATGCGCATTTCGTGGAAGAAATGCATGCGCGCTATCTGGAAAACCCGGCGAGCGTGGAGGCCTCCTGGCGCGCCTTCTTCGCGGCTTTGGGCGATCAAGCCGAGGATGCGGCCCATGCGGTGCGCGGGCCGGCTTGGGCCCGCCCCGATCTCAACCAGACGCAGCCGAGCGAGGCCAACGCCTTGTTCGATGCCAATTGGCCGGTTTCGGAAAGGGCGGTGGCCGAGAAAAAGATGGAACAGCGCCTGGCCGAGCGCGCGGCCGGCAAGGGTGCCCCCGCCGAGGCGGTCGATATCCGCGGTGCCGCGCGCGACAGCGTGCGCGCTTTGATGATGATTCGGGCGTTTCGGGCCCGCGGGCATCTGGCCGCCAATCTCGACCCGCTCGGCATCGAAAGCGGCGGCCCGCATCCGGAGCTTTCCGCCGCGGCCTATGGCTTTGGCCCCGAGGACATGGACCGCCCGATCTTTATCGACGGGGTTTTGGGCCTGGAATACGCCACGGCACGCGGCATCGTCGATCTGCTCACGCGCACCTATTGCGGCACGTTGGGCGTGGAATTCATGCACATCACCGAGCCGGCGGAGAAGGCCTGGCTGCAGGCCAGGATCGAAGGGCCGGACAAGGAGATCAGCTTCAGCCCCGAAGGCAAGAAGGCCATCCTCAACAAGATCACCGAGGCCGAAACCTTCGAAAAATTCCTGCACAAGCGCTTTCCGGGCACCAAGCGCTTCGGGCTGGATGGCGCCGAGGCGGTGGTGCCGGCGCTCGAACAGATCATCAAGCGCGGTGGCGCGCTGGGGGTTGAGGAAATCATTCTCGGCATGGCCCATCGCGGCCGGCTGAACGTGCTGGCCGCCGTCATGGGCAAGCCCTACCGGGCCATTTTCCATGAATTCCAGGGCGGTTCTTCAACGCCCGATGACGTCATGGGCTCGGGAGATGTGAAATACCATCTGGGGGCCACATCCGATCGCGAGTTTGACGGCAATCGGGTGCATTTATCGCTGACGCCCAATCCCAGCCATCTGGAAATCGTCAATCCCGTGGTGCTGGGCAAGGTGCGCGCCAAGCAGGCCGCCAAGCAGACCTGGGCCCCTGATGAGGATCTGGCCAAGCTGCGTGGGCGCGTGCTGCCGCTGCTCATCCACGGCGATGCCGCCTTCGCCGGGCAGGGCGTGGTGGCCGAATGCTTTGCGCTGTCGGGCCTGCGCGGCCATCGCACCGGCGGGACCATCCATGTGATCATCAACAATCAGATCGGCTTCACCACCGCGCCGCGCTTTTCGCGCTCTTCGCCCTATCCATCCGACGTGGCCATGATGGTGCAGGCCCCGATCTTCCATGTGAACGGCGACGATCCCGAGGCCGTGGTGTTCGCGGCCAAGGTGGCCACCGAATACCGCCAGGAATTCGGCAAGGATTTCGTCCTCGACATGTTCTGCTATCGCCGCTTTGGCCACAATGAGGGGGATGATCCTTCCTTCACGCAGCCCTTGATGTACAAGCGCATCCGCACCCACAAGCCCACGCGCGAAATCTATGCCGAGCGCCTGGCCCGCGAGGGCCTGGTCAGCACCGATCAGGCCGAGAACAGCGTCAAGGCCTTCGAGACCTTCCTCGATGGGGAGTTCGATGCCGGCAAGGATTACCGCGCCAACAAGGCCGATTGGCTCGATGGGGCCTGGAGCGGCCTCGGCGTGCCCGAAGATGATGAGCGCAAAGGCCAGACGGCCTCCGATGTCGATACGCTTCAGCGGCTGGGCCGGCGCATCACGGAAATCCCCGCGGGCTTCGATATCCACAAAACCTTGGCCCGCGTGATCGATCAGCGGCGCAAGGCCATCGAGGCCGGGGAAGGCGTGGATTGGGCCCTGGCCGAGCATCTGGCCTTCGCCACCTTGCTCGATGCCGGCTTTGGGGTGCGCCTGGCCGGCCAGGACAGCGCACGCGGCACGTTCAGCCAGCGCCATTCGCGCTTCGTGGATCAATCCAGCGAGCAGCCCTATTACCCGCTTAACCATCTGCGCGCGGGCCAGGCCCAATATGAGGTGATCGATTCGGCTTTGTCCGAAGAGGCGGTGTTGGGCTTTGAGTATGGCTATTCGCTATCGGCCCCGAACACCTTGACGCTGTGGGAGGCCCAATTCGGCGATTTCACCAATGGGGCCCAGGTGGTGATCGATCAGTTCATTTCCTCGGGGGAGCGCAAATGGCTGCGCATGTCCGGCCTGGTGATGCTGCTGCCGCATGGCTATGAGGGCCAGGGGCCGGAGCATTCCTCTGCCCGGCTGGAGCGCTATCTGCAATCTTGCGCCGAAGACAATATGCAGGTGGCCAATTGCACGACACCGGCCAATTATTTCCATATCCTACGCCGCCAGATGCTGCGCAATTTCCGCAAGCCCCTGATCATCATGACGCCCAAATCGCTGCTGCGGCATAAAAAGGCGGTTTCGCGGCTCAACGACATGGCGCAGGGTTCCACTTTCCACCGGGTGCTGTGGGATGATGCGCAGAACGGCTCGGGCCTCACGCCGGTGAAACTGCGCCCCGATGGGGAGATCAAGCGGGTGCTCCTGTGTTCGGGTAAGGTGTATTATGATCTGCTCGATGAGCGCGAAAAGCGTGGGCTGGACGATGTGTACATCCTGCGGATCGAGCAATTCTATCCGTTCCCGGCCAAATCCTTGATCACCGAGCTGTCGCGCTTTTCGCAGGCTGAGATGGTGTGGGTCCAGGAAGAGCCGAAAAACATGGGCGGCTGGGCCTTCATGGAACCCAATCTGGAATGGGTGCTGGACAAGATCGCGGCGAAGTTTGCGCGCGCGCGCTATGCGGGGCGCCCCGCCAGCGCCTCGACGGCGGCGGGGCTGATGTCCAAGCACCAGAAGGAATTGGCAGCGTTTTTGGAAGAAGCGTTTGGCTGAGCATTACGGCCTGCCTCGTCAGGCGGGCCGCGCAGGAGAGGACGTATGGTTGATATCGTCGTGCCGACTTTGGGCGAATCCGTTACCGAGGCCACCGTTGGGCGCTGGCTAAAAAAAGCAGGGGATTCCGTGGCCAAGGATGAAACCTTGGTCGAGTTGGAAACCGATAAGGTGGCCGTGGAAGTTTCCGCGCCGCAGGCCGGTGTGCTGGGCGAAATCGTGGCCGCCGAGGGGGCCATCGTCAATATTGGCGCGCTGCTGGCGCGCATTGGCGGGGCTGCGGCGCAGGCCCCGTCCGCGGCCCCAGCCGCTTCGGCTCCGGCCCCGGCACCTGCACCGGCCAGCGCGCCGAATGCGGCCCAGCCCGCCCCGCCTTCGGTGCAGCGCCTGGCTGCCGAAAGCGGTGCCCTTCTCCATTCCATTCCCGGCACCGGCAAGGATGGCAGGGTGACCAAGGGGGATGCGGTTTCCTTTCTCGAAACGCGCCCCGCCGCCCCGGCCCCCATGCCCGCGCCCAATCCCCCGGCCGCGAGCGCGCCCGCCCCGGCCCCGGCCGCGCCCGCTTTGTCCCGCGGCGGCGGCCCGCGCGAAGAGCGGGTGCGCATGACCCGCCTGCGCCAAACCATCGCCCGGCGTCTCAAGGAGGCGCAAAACACCGCCGCCATGCTGACCACCTTCAACGAGGCGGATATGTCGGCGGTGATCGATGTGCGGGCCCGCTACAAAGAGGGGTTCGAGAAAAAGCACGGCGTCAAGCTGGGCTTCATGGGCCTGTTCGTGAAGGCCTGCGTCACCGCGCTGAAGGAAATCCCTTCGCTGAATGCCGAAATCGATGGTGAGGATCTCGTCTACAAGAATTATTACGATATCGGCATTGCTGTCGGCACGGAGCGTGGCCTGGTCGTGCCCGTGGTGCGCGATACCGATGGCAAATCCCTCGCCGAGATCGAGCGTGAGATCGCGGCCTTGGGTGTGCGCGCCCGCGACGGGCATTTGCGCATGGAGGATTTGCAGGGGGCCACCTTCACCATTTCCAATGGCGGGGTTTATGGCTCGCTGATGTCCACGCCCATCCTCAATGCCCCGCAATCGGGCATTTTGGGCATGCACAAAATCCAGGATCGCCCCGTGGTCATCGATAAGCAGATCGTCATCCGCCCGATGATGTATCTGGCGCTCAGCTATGATCACCGCATCGTCGATGGCAAGGAGGCCGTGACCTTCCTGGTGCGGGTGAAGGAGCAATTGGAAGATCCCGAGCGAGTCCTGCTGGATTTGTAGGCCTTGCGCAGGCAAGTTGGCTTGGGCTGGCCGCGCAGTGCCGAAGCGCTAGGCTGATTTCGGGGAGGCTGCCATGTGGCGTTGGATCGGGCTTGGGCTGATTGGCATCCTCCTGGCTTTGGCGGGCGTGATTGGCTGGCGCACGGCGCATTACGGGCCCAAGCCGGTGCCCACCACACCGGAAGCTGCGGCACCGGCTGCGGCCTTGGCGCTGGATGTGCAGCTGGCCGCCCGGCATCTCAGCGAGGCGATCGGCTTTGCCACCATCGCCAACCAGGATGGCAGCCCGCAGGATGTGGCCGCCTTTACGGGCCTGCACGCCTGGATGGCCCGCACCTATCCCGCTTTGCACGCGGCCGCCTCGCCGGCGGCGATTGCCGGGCAATCCCTGTTGTTTCGCTGGGCGGGCAGCGATGCCAGCCTGCCTCCCATCCTGCTGGCCGCGCATCAGGATGTCGTGCCGGTTGAGGAAGGCAGCGCGGCGCGCTGGCGCGCCCCGGCTTTCAGCGGGGCGCAGCGCGATGGGGCCGTGATCGGGCGCGGCGCACTGGATGACAAGGGCTCCCTCATCGCCATTTTGGAGGCCGCCGAGGCTCTGGCCAAAACCGGCTTTGTTCCAAAGCGCACGATCCTTCTGGCCTTTGGGGCCGACGAGGAAGTCAATGGGCGCGGGGCCCAGGCCATGGCGGCTTTGCTGGCGCAGCGGGGCGAAAAGCCCTGGTTCGTGCTGGATGAGGGCATGGTTATCGTCCAGCGCCATCCGGTGACAAGCGGGCCGGTGGCGCTTATCGGCATCGCCGAAAAGGGCTATGCCACCTTGGTGATCACGGCCAAGGCCAGCGCGGGCCATTCTTCCATCCCGCCCAAGGATCTGGCGGTTTCGCGCTTGGCGCATGCCTTGATCCGGCTGGAAAACCTGCCGATCGATGCGGGCCTCGATGATGGGCCGGCCGGGGCCATGCTGCGGGCCTTGTCCCCGCAATTGCCTTTGTCCACGCGCGCGCTGCTGGCCAATGAATGGCTGTTTGGCCCGCTGATCGAGGCGCAATTGGCGCGGGATCCACGTGCTCTCGCTTTGATGCGCACCACGATCGCACCGACCATGCTCTCGGCCTCGATCAAGGAGAATGTGCTGCCCGGCCAGGCGCAGGCCGCGATCAATTTTCGGCTGCATCCGCGCGATTCGACCCAATCCATTATGGCGCGGGCGCGGGCCCTCTTGGCCCCGATCGAGGGGATCGAGCTGGCCTGGGCCGCCCCGCCGCGCGAGGCCAGCCCGGTCTCGGCGATCGATTCTCCGGCTTTTCGCTGGCTTTCGGGGCTGGCCAGGGAGGCCGGCGAAGGCGTGCCCGTGGCCCCGGCTTTGGTGCTGGGCGGCACCGATGGCCGGGCCTATTCCAATGTGGCGCAGGGCGTTTATCGCTTTGTGCCGGTGCGGCTGGAGGATGACGAGATCGCCAGCATCCATGGGGATGATGAGCGCCTGCCCGTCAAGGAGCTGGCGCGTGCGGTGTATTTTTACGCGCGGTTGATGCAAGAGTTGGGATCGTGATTGGTGGTTCGAGATTGGGGCTGGCGCTGATGGCCGCTTTGTTCATCCACGCATGCAGCCAGGCGGAAAAGCCGGCACCTGGCCCGCTGGAAATCCTGCGCGCCGATCAGGGGCGTGAAATCCGTGTTCCCATCGGCGAAATCGTGCGGGTGCGGCTGCGCTCCATCCCCACGGCGGGTTATCTCTGGCGCCTGGCCGGCCCCTTGCCCGCCTTTCTGGAGCCTTTAGGCGAAGAAACCCTGCCCACCAGCCCGGCGCAGAGCCAGCCTGGCTTTACCGGCGGGGAGCATTGGCTGGTCTTTGCCTATAAGCCTAAGGCCAAGGGGCGCGCCGAGCTGGTCTTCCTTGAGGGCCGTCCGTGGGAATTGGCAGCCGGTGCCAAGCCCAGCGACACCTTCCGCGTGACCCTCATCGCGCAATAGCGGCTGGCCATCGCGACTTCTTCAGCAGCCTGCTAAAGCATCGCACCATGGATGCGTTTTTGAACGAGCTTTGGTATCTGGCGGCCCTGTCGCGCGATGTGCGGGCCGGTGCCATGATCGGCAAGACCCTTCTGGGTGAGCCGGTTTTGCTGGGGCGCACGCGCGCGGGCCAGCCTTTTGCGCTGCGCGATCTGTGCCCCCATCGCGGGGTGCCCCTTTCGGCCGGGCGCATGCAAGAGCAAGACGGCGCGGCTGTTGTCGAATGCCCGTTTCATGGGTGGCGCTTCGCGCCGGATGGCCGATGCGCCGCGATCCCATCCTTGACGGCCGATGCCAGGCTGGAGGCATCGCGCATCCGCTGCGCTGCCTATAGCGTGCATGAGGCGCATGGCCTCATCTGGATCTACGCGCCGCAGGATTGGAAACGGCCGCTGCCGCCGCGTTTACCCCCGCCGGAGCTGGGCCAGTTGCTGGCCGGTCATGCGCCCAAGGTGATCGAGCGGCGCGTCTTCGATCTGCCGCTTGATCATGCCGTCACCGGGCTGCTCGATCCCGCGCACGGCCCGTATGTGCATGCCCAATGGTGGTGGCGCAGCCCCTCCAAGCAGATGGAAAAGGCCAAGCATTTTGTGCCCAACGCCCAGGGCTTCACCATGGTGCGTCATGCCCCATCGAGCAATTCCTGGGCCTATAAGCTGTTGGGCGCCAAGCCGGCCACGGAAATCGTGTTCACCCTGCCATCGACGCGCTGGGAGGATATCCAGATCGGCCAGAGGCGCTTCGTGACCATGAGCTGGCTGACGCCCATCGATGCGGCGCGCACCGAATTCACCCAAGTGCTCTATTGGGATTTGCCGCAGCTGGACATGCTTTGGCCGCTGGTGCGCTATGCGGCGGGGCGCTTTTTGGCGCAGGATCAGGCCATGGCGGCCTTGCAGCGGCGCGGGCTGGCGCAGGATCCGCCGATGATGTGGATCGAGGATGCCGATAGCCAGGCGCTTTGGTATCGCCAACTGAAAAAGGCGTGGGCCAGCGCCCAGGCCGAGCAGCGCCCCTTCCACAATCCCATCGCCCCCGCTTGCTTGCGTTGGCGAAGCTGACGCGCGCCGGCTTACTGGCTCCCATCATCCAGTTTGCTGCGCAGGGCATCGTTCACGCGGGTTTGCCAGCCTTTTCCGGTGGCGCGGAAATGTTCGAGAACCGCCTTGTCGAGCCGGAGCGTGATTTGGACTTTGGTGGATCCGCGCGGGCGGCCAGCACCGCGGATCACGTTTTCCCCGATCTTGAAGCTGGCCGTCTCGAACCAGGCGTCACCGAGCTCGGGGGCGTCATCGGGATCAACCCAGGCTTTCCTGGTATCGTCTTTGCTCACGGCCATTCGCCTTTCTCATCGAGATGATGTGGCGGGCCGCGCCACGCGGGGTCCATACCAGAACAACCAAGCGCCCGCGCAGCAGGCCAATGGTGATCAGGCGATGTTCGCCATAGTCCAAACGATCATCCGCCTTTTCGAAGACAGGCCCAGCAAACACTTCTGCCGCATCCACGAAATCCAAGCCGCGTTCGGTGAGGGTTGCATTACGTTTGGCGGGATCGAAGGTAATGAGCACGCGCCTTTTTGTAACTACAAATACTTCGATCGTCAAGAGAATTCCATTCCGAGGGATCGCCGGGCTGCGCAAGCGCGCCGGGCGAAAACCGATTGGATTTATGCGCAAGGTCGTTATGAAGGGGCCATGAAGGATCAAGCGGTTCAGGTCTCGGACCTGGTAAAAACCTACGGCGCGCACCGCGCCGTGGATGGTGTCAGCTTCCAGGTGGGGCGCGGCGGCGTGTTTGGCGTGCTTGGCCCCAATGGGGCAGGCAAATCCACCACCTTGCGGATCATGGTGGGCATCCTCAAGCCCGATGGCGGGGAGGTAGCGCTGCTGGGCGGCCCGGTTTCGCGCCAGGGGATGCGACGTGTCGGCTATCTGCCCGAAGAGCGCGGCCTTTATCGTTCGATGACGCCCATGGGGATTTTGATCTATTGGGCGCGCCTGAAGGGCGTGCGGGCCGATGTGGCGCGCCAGCGTGCCGCCGCCTTGCTGGAGGCGCACGGCCTCGGCGGCTATGCCCACAAGCGCATCAAGGCGCTCTCCAAGGGCATGGCCCAGAAGGTGCAAATCCTCGGCGCGATGATCCATGAGCCGGATCTGATCATCCTCGATGAGCCGTTTTCGGGCCTCGATCCCGTCAATCAGCAAACCGTCGAGGCCCTCATCCGGGCCCAGGCCCAAGCCGGGCGCACCGTGCTGTTTTCCACCCATGTGATGGAGCATGCCGAACGCATGTGCGATCATATCGTGCTGTTCGCGCGCGGGCGGGCCGCCTTTTGCGGCTCCATGGCGCAGGCGCTGGCCGCCGTGCCGCGCGCCGCGCTGCTGGAAACCGAAGGCGGCTTTGATCTGGCCGGGGCGCTCGGGCCCCACGGTTTTGCCCTGACGGAGGAGGGCGCGAGCGAGGGGGTGCGCCGCTGGCGGGCCGGCCTGGAGGCGGGGGATGGCGCGGGCCGGCTGTTGGCCGCCTGTGTCAGCGTGGGCGCCCCGTTGACGCTGTTCGAACCGACCAAGGCCAGCCTGCACGAGGCTTTTGTGCGCCTGGTGGGGGATCATGCCAGCCCGGCCGATCCGCGCAAGCAGATGGGCTGGCGCGCGCCCAGCCCGGCAGGAGCCTGAACTATGCACGCCATCTTCCTGATCGCGCGGCGCGAATATCTGGCCTATGTCGGGGCTTGGGGCTTTTGGGTCTCGCTGATCACCACGCCGCTGATCATGCTGGTGTTTGGCGCGGCCCCCACTTTGCTGCGCAATTCCGAGCCGGCCCGCTTGGTCAGCGTGATCGCCGCCGATCCTTTGGACGCGGCCGCGATCCGGACCGGCTTTGCCGAAGAGGAGCGCGCGCGCCTGCGCGGGGCCTTGCGCCTCGCAATGCAATCCGCGCCCGACAGCGCCGCCAAGGCCGCGAGCGAAGCCTTCGATGATGCGCAAGATACAGATCAGGCCCTGGCTGCGGCCTTGAGCGTGCTGGCAAAAGCCGATCCCCAATTGGCCAATAGCTTCAAGCCGCCGCCGCCGGCCTATATCTTTGTCGATCCTCCGGCGCGCGATGCGGCTGGCCTCGCGCCCTATCTGAAGGGGGAGCGCAAGTTGGGCGCGGGCCAGGCCGCCAAGCCGCTGTTCGCGGCCATGTTCGTGGAGCGGGACGGCCCCAAGGCGCGCATCGCCTATTGGAGCGATAATGTCACCGATACGCAGGCGCGGGGATTGGCCGTGGATGGCCTGCGCGAGCGCCTGCGCACGCAGGCTTTGATCGCGCGCGGCTTGCCCCAATCCAGCCTGCAGGAAATCGATCAGATCAGGCCCAAGCTCGTGCAGTTTCGCCCGGGGGCAAAGGCCGAAATCACCACGCGGGACCGCGCGCCGTTTCTGGTGGCGGTGCTGTTGGCGTTCGTCTTGTGGATGTCGATCTTTTCGATCTCCAACATGCTGTTGACGGGCGTCATCGAGGAAAAATCCAACAAGATTTTGGATACGCTGTTGACCAGCGTGGCCCCCACCCAGATTTTGGCCGGCAAGCTTTTGGGCGTGGCGACGTTATCCTTGACGCTGTTCCTGATCTGGGGCGGGGCGGGCTCCGTGTTCTTGTTCCAGGCGGCGTCCGGCGGCGGCGGCCTGCTGGCCGGCGCGGCGGAAGCCTTGCGTGATCCTGGCCTGTTGGCGATTTTCGCCATCAGCTTCGTGCTCGGTTACGTCATGTATGGGGTGATTTTTCTGGCCATCGGCTCCTTGTGCGAATCCTTGCAGGAATCGCAGGCCCTGATCACGCCTTTGGTTTTGCTGCTGGTCGCGCCCATGCTGCTTTTGGTGCCGGCTTTGCAAAACCCGGATGCCCCCCTCGTCGTGGCCGCCTCGTGGTTTCCGTTGTTCACGCCCTTCGTGCTGATGATGCGGGCGGCTTCTGGCCTGGCCTGGTGGGAAGCGGCGGCTCCGCTGGCGCTGACCGCCTTGACCGCCTTGGTCATTTTGCTGGCGGCGGGCCGGGTGTTTCGCGCGGGCGCAACCAGCCAGTTGTCAATCGCCGATTTACGGCGCTTTCTACCCGGCGCATTACAAGCAAAGGCGTAGCCACGGTTTCGCGCGCGAAAAATGCGCCGGGTCGATTTCGTATTGCATCGAACCTCTTGAAATCCGGCTCGGATTTCGCGGACGATGCAATCGGCAAAAAAGGGCAGCAGCATGACACGCAAACTGGTGGTGATCACGGGGGCTTCGGCCGGCATCGGCGCGGCCTTCGCGCGGGCCTATGCGGCGCGGGGCTGGGATGTCGCGCTCACCGCCCGGCGCGAGGACCGCCTCATCGCGCTGCGCGACGAACTCATGCAGCGTTATGGCGTGACGGCCCATGCCATTGCCGCCGATCTGGCCGAGGCCAACGGCCCCAAGGCCATCATCGCGGGATTGGACGCGCGGGGCCTCAAAGCCGATGGCCTGGTCAACAATGCGGGCTATGGCCTCAACGGCGATTTCACGCAAACCCGCTGGAAAGAGCAGGCGGCCTTTTTGCAGGTGCTGGCCACGGCCCCGACCGAGTTGGCCCATGCCGTGCTGCCCGGCATGCTGGAGCGGCGCTATGGCCGCATCATCAATGTGGCATCCCTGGCCGGGCTGGTGCCGGGCGGGCCAGGTTTGACGCTGTATGGGGCGGTGAAGGCCTATATGATCAAATTCAGCCAATCGCTCAATCAGGAATGCCTGGGCACGGGCGTGCATGTCAGTGCCTTGTGCCCCGGCTATACCCGCTCGGAATTTCATGTGGCCAGCGGCATGGAAGGCAGCATATCGCGCCTGCCTGGCTTTATGTGGCAAAAGGCCGAGGCCGTTGTCGAAGGCGCGATCGCCGCGGTCGATCGCAACCAATCGATCTTTGTTTCGGGCGGCGTCAACAAGGGCTTGGCCGTGCTCAGCCGGCTCTTGCCTGATCCCATCGGCGAGACCCTGGTGCGCAGGCAATCGCGCAATTTCCACAAGATGGATTGAGGTCTGATCGCGTGATCAGGCGGCCTTGCGCCAACTGGCATTGCGCGCATAAAGGCCGCGCCGATCGGGGGCGGGCTGGAAGGCATCGGTGATTCCCAGCGTGCTCTCGGCCCCGCCCATCAGCAAAAAGGCGTGCGGATGCGATTGCGCGGCGATCCGCTCCAGCGTGCGCTTTTTGGCCTCGGCGTCGAAATAGATCAGCACATTGCGGCAAAAGACGATGTCGAACATGCCCATCGTGTTGAATTGTTCGAGCAGATTGACGCGGCGGAACTCCACCTGCGCGCGCAGGCGATCGTTCACCTTCCAGGATTCGCCCTGCTTGGTGAAATATTTCATCAAATGCGTGATGGGCAGGCCGCGCTGCACTTCGAATTGGCTATACAGCCCGGCTCGGCATTTTTCCAAAACCCGGTCCGAGAGATCGGTGGCGATGATCTCCGCCTCGATGGGCTGGCCGGCCGCGCGCATTTCCTCGAAGGTCATGGCCAGGGAATAGGGCTCTTGACCCGTTGAGCAGGCTGCGCACCAGGCGCGGATGCGCGCCCCCTTGCCCTTGGCCGCGAACAATTTGGGCACGATGAATTCGCGCACGGATTCGAAGGGGATTTTGTCGCGAAAGAAAAAGGTTTCGTTGGTGGAAAGGGCATCGACGATGGCCGCCAGCACGCGCTCATCGCGGCGCACCCGCGCCGTGCGCAACATTTCCTCAACGGAGGCAAAGCCATCCTTGCGCGCCAGGGGGCCAAGGCGCGTATCGAGCAGATAGCCCTTGTCCGGCGTCAGCACGAGGCCGGAACGCTCCTTGACCTCCCGTGCCACGAAATCGAAATCGATTGCCGAAATGTTCAATTCCGCCTCCCTTGGGCGAGATGCACGATCGCCGGGGCCAAATCCTTGAGGGCATGGATGCCATAAGCCAGATTGGCTTGGGCCACGGCACCGGGCATGCCCCAAACCACGCTGGTGGCTTCGTCCTGCGCCAGCACCGCGCCGCCCTTGGCGACGATGGTTTCCGCACCGCGCTTTCCGTCCGAACCCATGCCGGTCAACACCAAGGCCAGCACATTGGGGCCATAGGCATCGCATGCCGAAAGGAAGAGGGGATCCACCGCCGGGCGGCAGAAATTCACGGGCGGGCTCTGATCCAGCTCGATGCGCGGCGCACCATGGCGCTTGCTGACGCGCATATGAAAATCGCCGGGGGCCACATAAATGCAGCCGGGATGGATG
>CAZAGL010000042.1:0-12717 GCA_964484435.1 uncultured Caulobacteraceae bacterium | reverse complement strand
CAAAAATGGCGGACAGGGTGGGATTCGAACCCACGGTGGACTTGCGCCCACGGCGGTTTTCAAGACCGCTGCCTTCAGCCACTCGGCCACCTGTCCTCGCTGGATGTGTTGGGGCGTTTAAACCACCTTTATGGGTTTTCCATATTTTCAACGCGCTTGCGCGTTTGTGCATTCCCAGGCACCGCGCTCATGCCGGCTCGTGCGGCGTTTACCGTGTCGGCTTACGCGATGGCAAGCGCCCTGTGTTATAGAAGCAAATCGTTTCAGAAGATTCGATTCCCAGATGGGCTTGGGCCGTCCAGGCCTGCCACCGGGAAGATCCCGAGAAGGGGTGCGGATGCGGTGGGTCGCGGCAGGAATTGCTGTTTGGATGTGCGCTTGGAGCCCCGCGCAGGCGGGCGTGCCGGCGGCCTATGGCTATGGCCGGCCCCTGCCATCGGCGCAGCCCGTCATGGATTTGAGGCCCTGGCTTTCTGCCCAGCCCGCGGCAGGATCGGGCCTGGCTTTGGCCTTGGCCCCGCGAGAGCCCGCGCCAGAATCCTCAACGCCAGAACCCTCAGCGACCACGGCCCTCGCGAGCCAGGAAACGCCAGCCGCCCCCGGGCCGGCCAGCGTCCTCGCGGAACTGGAATCAGCGCGTCCAGCGCGGTTCACGGTGCAGATCGGGGCGTTCTCGGTGCGGGAAAACGCCGAACGCTTTCTGGCGCAGTTTTCCCAATTGGCCGGGGGCCGCGTCGTCGCGACAGGATCGGGAACGCGCCGTCTGCACCGGGTGCGTGTGGGGGAGTTTTCCAACCGCCAGGCGGCTGAGCGGGCCCGCGAGCGGCTCTTGGCCGCCGGCATCGGCGAGGCCATCATCGCGCCCGTGTTCTAATCGCGCTGCGGAGATGCTGGCCAACCGCCTGGCACCGCCTTACACTTGGCGGCCGCGGCCAGGGATTCCCTCGCTGCTTGCCTGCTGAAGGAGCCCGTTGACATGCGCATGGCGCTGCACCGCCTGATTGTTCTTGGTTTTGCCTGGTGCGCGCTGTGCGCGCCGGCTTTGGCACAGGCAGGTACCAAGCCTACGGCAGAGGCCAGCCATATCGCCATTCTGGATCAGGAAACGGGCCTCGTGCTGCAGTGCAAGGCCTGTGACGTGCCAATGCCGCCCGCTTCCATGAGCAAGCTGATGACTGTGCTGCTCATCGCCGAGCGCCTGGATCAAGGCAAGCTGAAGCCCGATACGCTCTTGCCAATCAGCGAAAAGGCCTGGCGCCTCGGGGCGCAATCGGATGGTTCGCACATGTTTTTGGAGCTGAATTCGCAGGTCCGCGTCGAGGATTTGCTTAAGGGCGTGGTGGTGGTTTCGGCCAATGACGCCTGCATCGCTTTGGCCGAAGGCGCGGCCGGCAGCGAGGAGGCGTTCGTCGCCGAGATGAATGCGCGGGCCAGAGAATTGGGGCTTTCGAGTGCGCAGTTTCGCAACGCCACGGGGCTGCCTGATCCTGGCCATGTCATCAGCGCGCTGGATCTGGCCAAATTGGCCCGCTTCATCATTCAATCCCAGCCGGATCTTTACGCGCTCTATGCCATCCGCGAATTGACCTACAACAACCACACCCAGCAAAACCGCAATCCCTTGTTGGGGGCCTTTCCGGGCGCGGATGGCATGAAAACCGGGCATACCAGCATTTCCGGCTATGGCCTGGTCGGCTCGGCGGTTGAAGATGGGGTGCGCCGCATCATCGTGTTCAACGGCATGGACAGCATGGCCGCCCGCAAGCAGGAGGCTTTGCGCCTGATGGGCTCGGCCTTCGCCGATTTCAGCGCCGTCAAGCTCTATGCCAAGGGGGCTGTTGTTGGGGATATCCCCATCGCCTTGGGGGCCAAGCGCAAAACCGGCCTGGTGGCCGCGCAGGATATTTCGATTGGCTTCGCACGGGCTTCGCGCCCGCAAATGCGGGCGGCGATCGTCTATCAGGGGCCGATCCGGGCACCAGTAAAGGCCGGGGCCCATGTCGCGGATTTGGTCATCGAGGGGCCCGGCATGGCCCCGCAGCGCTTCGCCTTGCTGGCCCCCAAGGCCATCGGCCGGGCCGATCCGATCACACGCGCCGTCCATGGCCTGCGAAGGCTGACCGGTTCGGGCGCATGAACGTGCCGGCCCTTGGCCGCTTGCTCACGCTGGAAGGCGGGGAGGGGGCTGGCAAAAGCAGCCTGGCCAAGGCCCTCGCCGCCGCCTTGGTCGGGCCGGGGCGCCAGGTGATCACCACACGCGAGCCGGGCGGAACCCCGAGCGCCGATAAGATCCGCCAGATCCTGGTCCGCGATGAGGGGCAAAGCTTCGCCCCCTTGACTGAGGCGCTGTTGTTCACCGCCGCGCGCCACGAGCATATCCGCCAGGTGATCGCGCCGGCTTTGGCCCGCGGAGATTGGGTGCTTTGCGATCGCTATCTAGATTCCACGCGCGCTTATCAGGCCGCGGCCGGGGGCTTGGGGCCGCAGGTGTGCGAGGCATTGAGCCGCATGATCGCCGCGCCGCGCCCGGATTTGACCCTTTTGCTGGATGTTGCCCCGGAAACGGGCTTGGCGCGTTCGTTGGGCCGCGCGCATGGTGAGGATCGCTTTGAAAAACGCGATTTGGGTTTCCATGCGGCGGTCCGCGCCGCCTTTTTGGAAATCGCTGCCGAGGAGCCGGGCCGCATGATCGTCATCGCCGCCGATCAGCCCCCGCAGGCCGTGCTGGAGCAAGCATTATCTAGCCTGCGCACTCGTGGATGGCTGTGATGGCCAAGGACGAAAAAGATATCGAACCCGATTGCGAGCCAGGAACCGCGCATCCCCGGCACAATTATGCCCTGTTCGGGCATCTGGAAGCCGAGCGCGTATTGAGCGAGGCGCTGGCCGGGCCGCGCCCGCATCATGCCTGGCTGATCAGCGGGCCCAAGGGCGTGGGCAAGGCCACTTTGGCCTATCGAGCCGCGCGCTGCCTGTTGGGGGCGAAGCCTTCGGGCCCGCGCCCGCTTGATACGGCACCCAATGATCCAGTCGCCGCCAAGGTTGCAGCCCAAAGCCATCCCGATCTCTTGGTCATACACCGCACATCGGATAAAAAAGACAAGCTGCGCAAAGAGATCGTTGTCGATGATGCGCGTGAACTCGGTGCTTTTTTCGCCATGCAGCCGGCCGAGGGCGGCTGGCGGGTGGTATTGGTGGATTGCGTGGACGAGTTGAACCGCAATGCGGCCAACGCTTTGCTGAAATCCCTGGAAGAGCCGCCAGCCCGGGCTGTCATGCTGCTGATCTGCCATGCGCCGGGCGCGGTGTTGGCCACTTTGCGCTCACGGTGCCGGCGTCTTTCCCTGGGCCCCCTGGACGAGGCTGAAATGCTTCGGGCCTTCCCCGACAATCCCCCAAGCCCCATCGCGCTGCGCTTGGCCAATGGCGCGCCGGGGCGGGCCATTGCGCTGCAAGCGAGCAAGGCTGATGAGTTATGGGAAGAGATGGCTCGGGCCGTGAAACGCGTGGTGCAGGGCGAAAGCATGGCCTTCGCACCCTTGGCCTCTGGCCGCGCTCCCTTGATGGAGCGTTTCGATCTGCTGATTCTCATGGTGCAATATCTGGCGCGCGCCGCGGCGGCCCCGGGCATCCCGGGCAAAGCGCTGGATCTCACCTCGGAACTGGGGGACAATGGCATCGACAGCTTGCGCTGGGCCATTGCCTGGAGTGAACTTGGCCGGCTGCGCGATCAGGCACACGGGCTCGGCCTCAATCCTGTTCACGCCATCGCACGGATCGGCATCGTGCTGGACAGCGCCTTTCGCCACGAACAGGTTTCGGCATGAGCGGGCTGATCGATAGCCATGTGAACCTGCACGCTGGCGCGTTCGACGCGGACCGCGAAGAGGTGATCGCGCGGGCGCGCGCGGCGGGCGTCAGCAAAATGATCACCATCTGCGACCGGATGGAGAACGCCCCGGCCGTGCTGGCCCTGGCCGCGGCGCATGGCGATATCCATGCCAGCTTGGGCGCGCATCCGCATTATGCCAGCGCGCACCGGGATTTGACCATCGAAGCGCTGCTCGATGCCGCCAATGACAAAGTGGTCGGCATCGGGGAAACCGGCTTGGATCTCCATTACACATTCAGCCCGCTGGACGATCAGATCGCCCTGTTTCGGACCCATATCGCAGCGGCGCGCCGCAGCGGCCTGCCTTTGATCGTTCACACCCGCGAAGCTGATGCGCATACGGGCACCATCCTGGAAGAGGAATTCGCCAAGGGGGCGTTTCCCATTCTGCTGCATTGCTATACCAGCGGCCTGGAACTGGCTCAGCGGGCCTACCGCCTGGGCGCATTCATTTCGTTTTCGGGGATCATGACCTTCAAAAACGCCCATGATGTGCGGGCCATCGCCAAGGAGGCCCCGCTGGATCGCGTGATCCTCGAAACCGATTGCCCTTATCTCGCCCCGATCCCGCACCGGGGGCGCCGCTGCGAGCCCTCCATGGTGCGCCAAGTTTATGAGGCATTCGGGCAGCTGCGCGGGCTGGAGGCCGATGCATTGGCCGCCCGCATCTTCGAGAATGTGCATCGCTGCTTTCCCAGGCTGGCAGGCTGATGGCCGTGCTGCGCTTCACCTTGCTGGGGACGGGATCTTCCGGCGGCGTGCCGCGCATCGATGGCGACTGGGGCCAATGCGATCCCGCTGAACCGCGCAATCGGCGCCGCCGCTGCAGCCTGCTGGTTCAACGTTGGGAACATGCATCCCAAGAGGCGCAAGACGCCACGACGCTGCTGATCGATACCGCGCCCGATCTGCGTGAGCAGGCGTTGCAAGCCGGCCTGAAACATGTGGATGGGGTGCTTTACAGCCATGACCATGCCGATCAATCGCACGGCATCGATGATTTGCGGGCCTTGGCCTTGAGCAGCCGGCGCAGGATATGCGTTTGGATGGACGCGCCGACGCGCCAATCGCTGCGCAAGCGCTTCGGCTATTGCTTTCAGGGCGGTAAAGGCTATCCGCCGATCCTGGAAGATATGGCCGAACTGATCCCAGGCGTTCCCGTTCACGTCCTTGGCCCCGGTGGCAGGATCGAAGCCATCCCGTTGGCCCAGCAGCATGGGCCGATCCCATCCTTGGGCTTCCGCTTTGGCAAGGCCGCGTATTCCAACGATGTCAGCCATTTGCCCGACGAGAGCCTGGCGGCGTTGCAGGGCCTGGATGTGTGGATGGTGGATGCGCTGCGCTATGCGCCGCATCCCAGCCATTTCCATCTGGAGGAAAGCCTGGCGGCGATTCACATGCTGCGGCCCAAGAGGGCGATTTTGACGAATTTGCATGTGGATATGGATTACCAGCGCCTGGCCCGCGAACTTCCCGAGGGCGTGGAGCCGGCTTATGATGGCTTGGCCTTCGAATTTCAGATCGAATGACCAATTGCTTCCCATAATCAATCTTATGCGAACTACATTGCCTGCTTGGATGTAGGGAAAAACAGGCAGATTTTGCGCAATCCGCGCCGGGAAAATTGCATGCGTGACACCCCTCTCTCCGCGCTGCTGGCCCTGATGGCGCGCCTGCGCGATCCGCACACGGGCTGCCCTTGGGATCAAGCGCAGACCTTCGCCAGCATCGCCCCGTACACGATCGAAGAAGCCTATGAGGTCATGGATGCCATCCAGCGCGGCGATTTATCCGATCTGAAGGCAGAGCTTGGCGATTTGCTCTTCCAGGTGGTGTTTCATGCGCAGATGGCCCACGAGGCTGGGGCGTTCGGCTTCGAGGATGTGGCGGCCGACTTGGTGGCCAAGATGGTGCGCCGCCATCCGCACGTTTTCGCCGATGCGCACTTCGCCGATGAAGCCACCCAGACGCAAAGCTGGGAGCGCCTGAAAGCCGAGGAACGCGCGCAAAAAGGTGCCAAGAGCGTGCTGGACGATATTCCCCTGGCGCTGCCGGCCTTGCTGCGCGCCGATAAGCTGACCAAGCGGGCCGCCCGCATCGGCTTTGATTGGCCCGATATCGATGCGGTTTTGGCCAAGCTGGAAGAAGAACGCCAAGAGCTCGATGAAGCGCGCGGGCGATCGGATGCTGATCACATTGCCGAGGAATTTGGTGACATGCTGTTCGTGATGGCCAATTTGGGCCGCAAGTTGGGCCTCGATCCCGAAGAGGCTTTGCGCCGCGCCAATGCCAAGTTTGAGCGCCGCTTTCGCGCAATTGAGGCGCTGGCCGCCCAGCAAAGCCCCGACGCCCCCTTGGGCCTGGAGGCGCTGGAAGCCCTGTGGGTACAGGTCAAGGCTGCAGAATAAAATCCCGGTCAATCACTTTGCCAATTGGCGCGGAAGGCGCTGGCGAAGGTCTGGAAGCGCTGCTGGCTGATGGCTTCGCGCATGCGGGCCATCAGATCCTGGTAATAGGCCAGATTGTGCCAACTGAGCAGCACTTGGCCCAGCAATTCCTCCGATTTTACCAGATGGTGCAGATAGGCCAGCGAGAAATCGCGGCTGGCGGGGCAAGCCAGGCCGGCATTCAACGGGTTGGGATCGTCCTGGAAGCGCGCATTTTTGAGATTGATGGGGCCAGTATCGCACCAGGCCTGGCCGTGCCGGCCCGAGCGCGTCGGCAACACGCAATCGAACATATCCACGCCCCGCGCCACCGCCTCGACAAGATCGATCGGCTTGCCGACCCCCATGAGATAGCGCGGCCGCGTTTGCGGCAGATGCGCGATGGTCGCCTCCAGCGTATCCAGCATGGCGCTGCGGCCTTCGCCCACGGCCAAGCCGCCGATGGCATAGCCATCAAAGCCCTCATCGACCAAGGCCTGGGCGGAATGCTGGCGCAAGGCCGGATCGATCCCGCCCTGCACGATGGCAAACAGGGCCTGCGCCGCGCGCGTGCCGAAGGCGGCCTTGCTGCGTTTGGCCCAGGCCAGGGATAGGCGCATCGCCGATTCCACCGCTTCCAGCGGGGCTGGCAATGCCGGGCATTCATCGAGCTGCAAAACACAATCGCTGCCGAGGAGATCGGCTTGGATTTCGATCGCGCGCTCGGGCGTGAGCAAATGCCGCGATCCATCCACATGGCTCTGGAACGTCACCCCCTGGGCGTTCAGCGTCCGCAGCTTGGCCAGGGACATAACCTGAAAGCCGCCGGAATCAGTCAGGATCGGCCCGTGCCAGCCCATGAAGCGATGCAGCCCGCCAAGCCTGGCCACCCGCTCCGCCCCGGGGCGCAGCATCAAATGATAGGTATTGCCCAAGATCATGTCCGCGCCGGTTTCGCGCACCTGCGCAGGCAAAAGCCCCTTGACGGTCGCTGCCGTGCCCACCGGCATGAAGGCCGGCAATGTTATCTCCCCGCGCGGGCTGACCAGGCTGCCGGTGCGGGCATGGCCATCCTGGGCCGTGATCACCAAAGGGAATTCAGCCATCGCTGCGCCACAGCAGGCTCGCATCGCCATAAGAATAGAAGCGATAATTGGCCGAGATGGCGTGGGCATAGGCGGCCTGCATGGCCTGCGTGCCCGCGAAGGCGCAAACCAGCATGAACAACGTGGATCGTGGCAAATGAAAATTGGTCAATAGCATATCGGCGCTGCGAAAGCGGCTGCCGGGGCGCAGGAAAATGCGTGTCTCACCCTGCGCGGGCTGGATTTTCCCCTCTTCCCAGGGGCAGGATTCCAGGGCCCGCAGGGTCGTCGTGCCCAGCGCGACGATGCGCCCGCCGCCCGCGCGGGCCGCATTGATGGCATCGGCCGCACCGGGGCTCACGCAAAATGGCTCCGCGTGCATACGGTGATCGGCCAAGTTTGCTTCGGTGACCGGCAAAAACGTGCCCGCCCCCACACCCAGGCTGATGCGGATGATGTCGACATCCTGGGCCCGCATTGCCTGGAGCAAAGGCGGCGTCAGATGCAGGCCGGCGGTGGGCGCGGCCACCGATTGGTGCAAGCCCCCGCGATTAGCGTAGATCGTCTGATAATCGGCGAGATCCTGTGCATCGGCGGGGCGACGCCCCGCGATGTAAGGCGGCAAGGGGGCATGGCCGATCGCCTCGATGGCATCGTCCAGCGCCTCATTGGCCAGTTCAAAGCGCAGATGCAATTGCGCGCCGTCCTTGTGCAGGATTTCCGCCTGCAAATGCGCGCCAAATTGCAGCGCGTCGCCAACCTTCAAGCGCTTGCCCGGCTTGGCCAAAACGGCCCAGCAATCGGGGCCAAGCCTGGCCAGCAGATTGCAGCGGACAGGGATATCCTGGCCCCCTGCGCGCGCGCGGCGCCAGCCCGCCAGGGCCGCCCGCAAGACCCAGCTTTCATTGAGCACAAGCGCATCGCCCGGGCGCAAAAAGCTTGGGAAATCCGCGATGCGACGATCGATCAGCGCCCCCCCAGGATGGACACATAGCAGCTTGCCGGCCTCACGCGGATGGGCGGGCCGCAGCGCGATATGCTGCTCCGGCAGGTCAAAACTGAAAGGATCAGCCGCCAGGGAGACGGGCAAAGCCATTCAGCCCGCGTGATCGGCCGTGCGCATGCTGACAATCTTGCCGGGCTGGCGCGGCGGCTCCCCCTTGGGCAGGCCATCCACCCATTCCATGCCCTCGATGACTTCCCCCCAAAGGGTGTATTGCCCATCCAGATAGGGCACGGCATCCAGGCAGATGTAAAACTGGCAATCGCCGCTATCGGGATGGCCGGCGCGCGCCATGGAAACCGAGCCACGCACATGCTTGGCATCGGTGAACTCGGCTTTCAGCTTTTTTCCTGAGCCGCCAACGCCATTGCCCTTGGGGCAGCCGCCCTGGGCCACGAAGCCCTGGATCACGCGGTGGAAGGTCAGCCCGTCATAAAAGCCGTCATTGGCCAGCTCACGGATGCGCGCCACATGCATGGGGGCCAAATCCGGCCGCATGGCGATGGTCACCTGGCCAGTTTCCAAGGCCATGATTAGGGTATCAGAGGGATTACGCGCCACCACTTGCGTCCTTTTTGAGGTTCGTCGCGCGGCACCCGCACAGGCACCTGCACGTCACATACAGAAAAATCCGCCCGCTTGGATTTGCGGACATCATCCAGCAAGTCGCGAAAGGGCGTGCTGTCAGAACGCATCACATAGATGGGCGCGCGATCTTCGGGAAGGGCATCAGCGGCCACTTTGATTGATTTCACAATATCGGGTGAAACCGGCGGCTCTCCCACGGCGATGGATTTGACCGCCTCTTCATTCCAGACCACCCGGCCCCAGATGGTGTAGCGCTTGTCCAGCGAGGGATAAGAGCCGCGCATCAGAAAAAACTGGCTGTTGGCCGAATTGGGATCCCCCGTGCGGGCCATGGAGGCGATGCCCGGGCAATGCAGCCCCCAGGCCGCCGCCTTGCCATCGCGCGTCAGCGCCATCATTTCATCGGGCTGGGTGGCGATCGGCAGGGCCTTATAAAAGCCGAGCCGCCCCCCGCCTTGCACGGCCGCCTCGACGAAGGGCATGTCCGCGCCGCGCCGGAAGAGGAACTCACCGGCGATATCCGCCTTGGTCGAGCCGCCCTCCCCCGTGCCCTTGGGATCGCCCGTTTGGGCCATGAAATTCTCGATCACGCGGTGAAAAATCAGGCCGTCGTAAAAGTTTTCGCGCGCCAATTCCTTGATGCGCTGGACATGGCCCGGGGCGATTTCCGGATACATTTCCACAACCACCAGGCCCTTGGAGGTTTCGATATAGAGCGTGTTTTCGGGATCGAGCTGGCGCCAAATCGTGGGATCAGGGGGGGCGGCAAAGGCCGGCAGAGAAAAGAGGCTGAAAATGCATGCCAACAACGCAATCCGCATCATTTCACCCCAAGTTTGTCGTGCAGGCGCTGTTGGACATAGCGCGGCACGAATTGCGTGATATTGCCGCCAAAGCGGGCGATTTCCTTAACGAGCCGCGAGGCGATGGCCTGATGCGTAGGATCCGCCATCAAAAACACGGTTTCGATCTCCTGATTCAGTTTTTGGTTCATCGCCACCATCTGGAACTCATATTCAAAATCTGAAACGGCCCGCAGGCCGCGCACGATCATATTGGCTTTCACCTTTTCGGCGAATTGCATGAGCAAGACGTCAAAAGGCAAGACCTCGATCACCACTCGCGCCGCATAGCGCTTGGTTTCGTGGCGAACCATTTCAACCCGCTCTTCGAGGCTGAATAATGGCCCCTTATCCCTATTCACGGCCACGCCGATGACCAATTTATCGACCAGCTTGGCGGCGCGCTCGATGATGTCGAGATGGCCATGGGTGATGGGATCGAACGTGCCGGGATAAAGGCCGACGCGATACGCCCCCTGGCGCTGGATGAATTCCGGCTCCGTCAGGCTGGGCATAGCCAGACCGGGCTTGCGCCGCACGGGCGAAAGGGCTGTGCCGGCCGGCATTTGCTTGGCGCTGGGCGCGATTTGCGAGCCATTTTCGCCGTTGGCAGCGCGCTTGTTGCTCATGCTCATCTCCCAATTCCATCTTGGCCCAGATTGAACAAGCAGGCTGGCGATCAGCTTGCTTCTGGTGCTCTTTCTTTTCTCTTAGGATGTCTTGGCGTTCAAAGGGAGTATAATCTCGCTAATATTACTGCCGCACCCGTTCTGTGCGGTTCGCACTGCGCTGGAGCATGCGTTTCGGGCGGGTGCTTGGGCAAAAACCCGACTAATCGCTGCATTGGCGGCAAAAAGTTATTCTGCCTCGTCTTCCTCGGTGCTGACATCTTCCAGCCGCTCGGCGGCCACGACATGCTCGCTTGGGCCGGTGCGGATCAGCGTGACGCCCTGGGTGGCCCGCGCCGCCTGGCGGATCTGCTGCACGGGCATGCGAATCAGCTGGCCGCCATTGGTGACGAGCAGGATTTCCTGGCCCTCTTCCACGGGAAACGAGCCCACCAAGGCCCCATCCTTGGCATCGCGAAAGCGATGGGCAATGAGGCCTTTGCCGCCGCGCCCGGTGACGCGATATTCATAGGTGGAGGCCCGTTTGCCAAAGCCATCGGCCGTAACGGTCAGCACGAATTGCTCCTGCCCGCCCAGTTCGCCGATGCGCGCGGGGGAAAGCGCGGTCAATTCTTCACTCCCGGCTTCGTCTTGTGCGTCTTCTTCGATCGCAATGGAGCCGCCCTCGCCCTCAGACACCTCTTCGCCGGCCGCGCGCCGCATCGCCGCCGCGTGACGCAGATAGGCGCGCGCCTCGGCGGGGCTGACCTCCACATGGCGCAGAACGGCCATGCCGATCACTTCGTCCTCCTCGGAAAGGCGGATACCGCGCACACCGGTCGAGGTGCGTCCTTGAAACACCCGCACATCCGGCACGGCGAAGCGGATGCAGCCGGCCTTGCGGGTGGTGAGCAGGATGTCATCGCCTTCCGTGCAGATGGCCACGCCGACAATGCCATCGCCCTCGTCCGGCTTCATGGCGATCTTGCCGGCCCGGTTCACCTGGGTGAAATCCGAGAGCTTATTGCGGCGCACCCCGCCCGAGCGCGTGGCGAACATGACATCCAGATCGGCCCAATTGGCCTCATCCTCTGGCAGGGCCATGACGCTGGTGATGGTTTCGCCGGCATCGAGCGGCAGCAGATTGATCAGGGCACGGCCCTTGGCCCGCGGATCGCCCAGCGGCAGGCGCCAAACCTTGAGTTTGTAAACCATGCCGGCCGAAGAAAAGAACAGGATCGGCGTGTGGGTGGAAGCTGAAAACAGCCGCGTGACCAGATCCTCTTCGCGCGTTTGCATGCCGGAGCGGCCTTTGCCACCGCGCCGCTGCGTGCGGTATTGTGAGAGCGGCGTGCGCTTCACATAGCCGCCGCGCGTGACCGTGACGACCATATCCTCTCGCGGGATGAGGGATTCGTCATCGATATCGCCATCCGCTTCACTGAATTGCGAGCGCCTGGCCTGCCCGAAGGCCGCTTTGACCTCGGTCAATTCCTGGCGAATGATGGCCTGGATACGCTCGCGCGAGGCCAGGATATCCAGCAATTCGCGGATTTCGCGGGCCACGGTTTCGGCGGCATCGGCGATTTCTTCGCGGCCCAGCCCCGTGAGACGCTGCAGGCGCAGATCGAGGATGGCCTTGGCCTGTTCCTCCGAAAGGCGCACGCAATCGCCGATCAGCACCTGGGTGCGGGGATCGGCGATCAAGGCGATCAGCGGCAGCATGTCGTGGGCAGGCCAATCGCGCCCCATCAACGCAATCTTGGCGGCACCAGGATCGGGCGCGTTGCGGATCAGGGTGATCACGTCATCGATATTGGCCACGGCGATGGCCAGGCCCACCAAATTGTGACCACGATCGCGGGCCTTGCTCAGGCGATATTTGGTGCGCCGCGTAACCACCTGCTCGCGGAAGCTGAGAAAGGCTGTCAGCATATCGCGCAGATTGAGCTGCTGCGGGCGCCCGCCATTCAAGGCAAGCATATTGACGCCGAAAGATGTTTGCAGCGCGGTGAAGCGATAGAGCTGGTTGAGAACCACATCCAAAACCGCGTCGCGCTTGATCTCGATCACCAGGCGGATGCCGTGGCGATTGCTCTCGTCGCGGATATCGGCGATGCCCTCTAGGCGCTTTTCCCGCACCAGCTCGCCGATGCGCTCGCACAGGGCCGCCTTGTTCACCTGGAAAGGCATTTCGGTAAACACCAAAGCCTCGCGGCCCTTCAGCGTTTCGGTATGGTGCTTTGCGCGGATCACCACCGAGCCGCGCCCGG
>CAZAGL010000041.1:0-12719 GCA_964484435.1 uncultured Caulobacteraceae bacterium | reverse complement strand
ACCGAGCCGCGCCCGGTCAGCAATGCGGCGCGCGCCCCGGCCCGGCCCAGAATTTCGCCACCCGTGGGAAAATCGGGCCCGGGCACGATTTCCAGCAATTCCAGATCGCTGGTTTGGGGGGCATCGATGAGGCGCATCGCCGCATCGATGACTTCGGATAGATTGTGCGGCGGGATATTGGTGGCCATGCCCACGGCAATGCCGCCGGCCCCATTGACCAAGAGATTGGGATATTTGGCTGGCAGCACCACCGGCTCGCGCCGCGCGCCGTCATAGTTATCCTGAAAATCGACCGTATTTTCATCGATATCGGCCAAAAGAAAGCCAGCCGCCTTGGCCAGCCGGCTTTCGGTATAACGCATGGCCGCTGGCGAATCGCCATCGATGGAGCCGAAATTCCCCTGCCCATCGATCAAGGGCAGGCCCATCGAAAAATCCTGGGCCATGCGGACCAGCGCGTCATAGATCGCGCTGTCGCCATGGGGGTGATAGCGGCCCATGACCTCGCCGACCGTATTGGCCGATTTGCGATAGGCCTTCTCGGCCGTATTGCCCGCCTCGTTCATGCCGAACAGAATGCGCCGATGCACCGGCTTGAGCCCATCGCGCACATCGGGCAGCGCGCGCGAAACGATGACGCTCATCGCGTAATCGAGATAAGAGCGCTTCATTTCCGTTTCGATGGCCATCGGCAACACGCCGCGCGCGGGCGCTTCGGGCGGTGAGGGGGGGTCTTGGCTGTCTGTCACGCGGGGAATTCCTGAAATCTTGCCCGGGATTCGCCGATCAGCGAGGGGCTGGCAGGCACGAAAATCTCCAAAAGCCTCGGGACGTGATAGAGGCTCTCGAAGAATCGCGCATGGCGGTGGGAGTATAGCGCAAGCGGGTGCGATCAAGCTATCTTGGTTTGGTTTCGCTTGGCTTTGGCGCTACATAGCATTCGGTCTTGCCGGCGGCAAACCCGCCCATTGCGCCAAGCAGCACAGGATTACCCATGCGCATCCTTCTTCTCTTCGGATCGGCACTGGCTTTGCTGGTTGGTGCCTCCTTCGCCGCCAAAGCCGCCGAACCCGCGATTTCCGCACCCATCATCGGTGCGACGGGTGCCGCGATCGGCAATGCTTTGCTCCGCCCCGGCCCGGGCGGTGTCTTGATCGAGATGGAAATCCAGGCCGGCGCGCTCACGCCGGGCTGGCATGGCTTGCATTTTCACCAATCGGGCACCTGCGCCGATGCGGGCTTCAAGGCTTCGGGCGCGCATGTCGGCCATGTCGAGGGGGCGCAGCACGGCTTGCTGAACCCGATGGGGCCCGAAGCCGGCGATTTGCCCAATCTGTTCGTTCCCGAAGCGGGCCCTGCGCGCGCCCAGGTTTTCACCGCGCTGATGCGTCTCGATCCCGGGCCGCATGCCTTTCCTGTCGTGCGCGATGCAGATGGATCGGCGCTGGTCATCCATGCCGGTCCCGATGATCAATCCAGCCAGCCCATTGGCGGTGCGGGCGCGCGCCTGGCCTGCGCGGCTTTCCTGGCCAGCCCAGCAAGGTGATGTCCAGCAGGATCACGCGAGGCGGCCGGCTCAGCTATCCTCGAGATCAAGATCGAGGATGGTCATGGTGAAGTGATAGCAGAGCTCCCCTTCCTCATCATCCTTCGAAAGAACGCCGACGAATTCATCCCCGATATAGACCTCGGCGGAATCGGTCTTGCGCGGGCGCACCCGAATCTCGATTTGTTCATTGGCGAAGCGCGCGCGTAGATAGCGCTCCACCTTGGCCCGTTCTTCGCTTTTCACGCTTTGCCCTTTCCGATGGCCGTAAGGCCCGCTTGGCTGGGATCGCACCCGGATGGCGCACATAAGCGATGAGTTGGGCGCAGAATCAATCCTCCCCCTCGCCCAGAATTTCGGCGGGCCGTTCGGCCTCGCTATCGTCTTCAGCCGATGCCAGGATGGCATAGCGGCCAGAAAACCAGCGGTGCAAATCCAAATCGGCGCAGTGCTTGGAGCAAAAGGGGCGAAAGCCCAGATCGATCGGCTTGGCGCAAATGGGGCAGCCGGCGCGTTTTTCGCTCATTATCGTCACAGCCAATGCACATCCAGGCGCGCCCGATCCAATTCGGGGGCCGATTCGATGGTAAAGCGCGCGCCGATGCGCTTGGTCAACGCATCGCGCCAACCGATATCGCTGCCTTGCAGCCATTTGCTGATTTCCGGATGCACCCGCGCCGCCACCGGCCGGCCCCGGCTCAGGCTGGCTTCGCGTTCCAACGCGCGCAGCAATTGCAGCGCCAAAGTTTCGGAGCTCAATTGGCCATCGGGCCCCAGCATGGTCTCGGCGATCGGGCGCAGCCGCTGCGGGCGCGAAAGCTCAATGAGGCCAAAGCGCGACAAATGCGCCAATTGGCAGCCCCAGGGATCGGCCTTGGCCGCCTCGCGCAGAGCCGCTTCCAAATCCTTGCGGCTGTCTTGACGGCGCATGGAAACAAAATCGATGACGCTAATGCCCCCCAGATGGCGCAATTGCAGTTGCCGCAGGCATTCTTGTGCCGCCGCGATGTTCAAATCGCGCACAAATCGCTCGCCATCCGCGCCGCCCGCGCGCCCGCCCGCATCGACATCGATGGCGGTCAAGGCGGCTGTGGGCTCGATGATCAGCAGGCCGCCGCCGGGAATGGGGATTTGCCGGGCCAAGGCCTCCTCGAACACCGCATCGATGCGGGCGCGCATGTCCGAAACGGCCGGCGGCACGGCTTGCAGCGCAAGATCAGCGGGGCTTGGGGCAAAGCGGCCCACGCCATCAACCCGTTGATCCCGCAGCGGCGTGCCGATCGGCCCTTTGGTACGTGCCGCTTCGCGGGTGATTTCCACCAGGATCAGCTGGCCTTCCTGGATCGGGATTACTGCGCCAGCGCTGTCGCGCGCCCGGTTTTGGCTGTCCAGCGGCAAAAAGCCCTGCTCATCCTTCAGGCCCAAATCCAGATACGCCCCCCGGCGCGGCCGATCCACGCGCACGATCCGCGCGCCGTAAAGCTCTCCGTGCCGAGCCCGGCGCCCAGCCTCGCTCCAGCGCAGAGCACGCAGCGCCACGGGCCGCCCAGCCCGCAGCCACACGCAGCGCGTTTCCCCGACCGCGCCATCGCACCAAATGATTTCACGCTCCTGGCCCGGCATCATCGCTCCTGCGCCAGCCGGCCCCTTCCAAGAGGCAGGCCGTTTCAAACAGCGGCAGGCCCACGACAGCCGAATAAGATCCCGCCAAATGCGTGACAAAGCGCGCGGCAAAACCCTGGATGGCATAGCCGCCGGCTTTGCCCTGCCATTCGCCGCTATCGAGATAGCCCTCCAATTCGTTTCGGCTCAAGCGCTTGAAGCGCACGCGCGTTTCCACCAGCCGGTGCAGGCACGGGCCGCCTTCGCGCGCAAGGGCCACGCCGGTAAACACGCGGTGCGCGCGCCCGGAAAGCAATTCGAGGCAGGCCCGGGCAGAATTGCGGGTTTCGCATTTGCCGAGGATGCGCCGCCCCACAGCCACAATGGTATCCGCCCCAAGACATAACGCCTCGGGTACGTTGCCAGTTGTTGCCTTGGCGATTGCCAGACGCAATGCACACTCGCCAGGTTTTTCATAGGGATTTGGGGTTTCATCGAGCTCGGCGGGGCAGACTTCATCGGGCCGAACCCCGATCTGTTCCAGCAGCGCCAGGCGGCGCGGGCTGGCGCTGGCCAGACGCAGGCGCATCATTTGAAGCGGTAGGTGATGCGCCCTTTGGTCAAATCATAGGGGGTCATCTCCACCAGGACCTTGTCACCCACCAGCACACGGATACGGTTCTTGCGCATTTTGCCAGCTGTGTGTGCGATGATCTCGTGATCGTTTTCGAGCTTCACCCGAAAGGTCGCGTTCGGCAGCAATTCAGTAACTGTGCCTGCAAATTCAAGAAGTTCTTCTTTCGCCATGCAATCTCCAACATTGTTTCTTCCGCGAGCGGCAAGCGGCCACACCGGATTTCAAGCCGAAAGCGGGCGCTCGAAGCGCGAAGCGATGCGCCGATCGAGGCCGTCCCGGACAGCGCGATATTCCGCGAGAATTTGCTCGCGGCTGCCCTCAATAACAGTCGGGTCGAGGCACGGCCAGTACTCAACTTCAATCGCCAGCGTTCGCGTGAATTCCAGCGCCCGGTGGTGGGCCTCCGGGGCCAGGGTAATGATCAGATCAAAGCTGGAATCCTCGAGATCATCAAAGCCTTGCGGGCGATGGCGGGCGATATCGACCCCCAATTCATCCATCACCTCCACGGCCAAGCCATCCACCGCACGCGCCGGGCGAATTCCGCAGCTTTGCACCCAATAGCGGCCGACAAACCGCCGCTGCATCAACCCTTGCGCCATGGGCGAGCGAATCGCATTCATGTTGCACACAAAGAGCAGCGCTTGGATGGGCGGCGCGCTCACGGCCGGGCGTGCAAGGCACAAATCAAGGTAAACAGGCGCCGGGACGTGTCATGATCGATGACGATCTTGCCATCCAGGCGCTGCATGAGCAGCTCCGAGCCTTCGTTGTGCAGGCTGCGCCGGCCCATATCGATCGCCTCGATTTGCTGCGGCGTGGCCGTGCGGATGGCCTCGTAATAGCTGTCGCAGATCATGAAATAATCTTTGATGAGGCGGCGAAAGGGCGTGAGGGACAGCACAAAGACCTGCAAGGAGGCACCGCGCTCATCGGCGATATCAAAAACCAAGCGTGCATCGTTCAGCGACAGGGTCAGCACATAGGGGCCGCCATTGGGCTCGCTGACCAGGGAGAAATGATTGCCCTCCAAGAGGTCAAAGATGGCGACACGGCGATCCTGCTCGGCCTCGCTGCTGGATACCGGCAAGGAGGCTTCATCGAGGCGAACATCACACAAGCGTTGCATCATGCGCGCCTCATCCGCTCGGTTTCATGCGCAGGCGCAAGGAGCGCGCATGTGCCTCCAGGCCTTCTGCCTCGGCAAGGCGCACGCCAGCCGGGCCGAGGGCGGCCAGCCCCTGCGCACCGCAGCCGATCAACGTGGTGCGCTTCATGAAATTCAGGGTGGACAGGCCAGAAGAAAACCGTGCGCGCCGCCCAGTTGGCAGCACGTGATTGGGCCCGGCCAGGTAATCCCCCAAGGCCTCGGGGGCATGTGCGCCGAGAAAAATCGCCCCGGCATGGCGCACCTGCGGCAGATAGGCACCTGCATCCTCCAGGGCGATCTGCAAATGCTCGGGCGCGCCCTGATTGATCAGGGGAAAGGCCTCTTCGATGGTGCGCAGCACGATGATTGCCCCATGGCGATCCCAGGAGGCGCGCGCCGTCTGCGATGCCGGATCGGCCGCCAATTGCGCCTCCAGCGCCGCCAAAACGGCTTCGGCGAATGCCGCATCCTGGGTGAACAGGATGGCCTGCGCCTCCGCGTCATGCTCGCACTGGGCCAGGAGATCGGCGGCGATCCAGGCCGGATTGGTGCAGGAATCGGCCAGGATGAAGACTTCCGATGGGCCCGCCACCGAATCGATGCCGACATCCCCGAACACCAGGCGCTTGGCGCTGGCCACATAGGCATTGCCCGGGCCGACAATCACATCCACCGGGGCCAAATCCCCAGCCCCATAAGCCAAAGCGGCGATGGCCTGGGCCCCGCTTACGCGCCAGACTTCATCGACACCACATAGGCTGGCCGCTGCCAGAATCGCCGGATTGGTGGCGGCCCGGCCCGGCGGCGTGGCCAGCACGATCCGCTCCACGCCGGCCACTCGCGCCGGCATGATGTTCATGATCACCGAGCTGGGATAGGCCGCCAGCCCGCCCGGGGCATACACCCCGGCGCTGTCCACCGCATTCCAGCGCCAGCCAAGACGCAGGCCGCTCTCATCATGCCATTCCCGATCGGTGGGCCGCTCTTGCGCATGGAAGCGCTCCACGCGGTCCCGGGCCAGGCGCAGAGCCTCCAGCAAATCGGGTGGGCAGGCGCGCACCGCCTCTTCCAATTCCAGCGCGCTGACGCGGAAGGATTGGGTGGGGCTCAAATCATCCCACCGCGCGCCCATTTCGCGCAGCGCGTCCTGGCCACGCGCCTTGACATCGGCGATGATGGCGCTGGCCACGGCTTGGGCCTGATCCATGGCCTCGCCGCGCGCCGCCAGAAGCGCACGATAGCGCGCGGCGAAATCGGCCTCTTCGGTGCGCAGCCAATGCATCAGCCGGGTTCCTTGTGATCGGGCTTGCGGCGGGTTTTCCACGCTTCGCCGAAATCGGCCAGAACCAGATCGAGGCATTCCACGCGCAGGCCAATCTCCCCCCCGCCCGAAAGCACAAGGTGCAGTTCACCGCCGGGCGGCTCGCCATCCTGGGTGAAATTCAAGGCGAGTAGCGAGGCAATCGCATCGGGAGAATCGAGCCGGATATTGCGGCTGCGCACGGCCAAAACGCCATCGACGGACAGCGCGCTGCGGATGCGCTGATAGGGCCCTGGCCCGGCCGATTCCTCCCAACGGAAGCGGCTGAACACGGCCACCAGCCGGCGCGCGCGCCGATCGTAAGAGATGTCGCGCATGCGCAACAGACCGTCCTGGAGGGCCGCCGAGCACACATCCAGATCCGCGCCATCGAGCGCGACAAGGCGCAATCCCGAAAGCCGTGTCACGCCGCCTCCCCCGCCCGTATGCGCTCGATATGCGCGCCGCACGCGGCCAATTTGGCCTCGAGCTGTTCGAAACCGCGATCGAGATGATAGACGCGGTGCACGATCGTTTCGCCCTTTGCGGCCAGCGCGGCGATCACCAGGCTGACCGAAGCACGCAGATCGGTGGCCATGACGGGCGCGCCGATCAGGCGCTCCACCCCCGTTACGCTGGCTTCATTGCCGCGCAAATGGATATCGGCACCGAGACGCATCAATTCCGGCGCATGCATGAAGCGGTTTTCAAAAATGTTTTCGCGAAAGAGCGAAACACCGCGCGCCTGGCACATCAGGGCCATGAATTGGGCCTGCAGATCGGTGGGAAAGCCCGGAAAGGGCTGCGTATCGATATCCACGGCCCGCAATTGCCCATTGCTGCGCACCCGCACGCCATGTTCCTCGGCGTGCATGGGCACGCCGGCGGCCTCCAGGCGCTCGGCCAAGGCGGCCAAATCCTGCCAGCGCGCGCCTTCCAGCAGCACCTCGCCGCCGGCTGCCGCGCAGGCGATGGCATAGGTGCCGGCCTCGATGCGATCGGGCAAAACCGTGTAATCGGCCCCATGAAGGCTCTCGACCCCCTGGATATGGATGATCCCGCTGCCGGCCCCTTCGATGCGCGCGCCCATTTGCGTCAGGCAGGCGGCCAGATCGGCGATTTCCGGCTCCTTGGCCGCGTTTTCCAAAACGGTTTCGCCGCGCGCCAGGGTGGCGGCCAGCAAAGCGTGCTCGGTCGCGCCCACGGACACGAAGGGGAATACGATATGCGCGCCGCGCAGGCCGCGCAGCGCCGCCGCCTTCACATATCCTCCCTCGATCACGATATCGGCCCCCATGGCCTCGAACGCCTTGAGGTGCAGATCAACCGGGCGGGCCCCGATGGCGCAGCCCCCGGGCAAGGACACGGTGGCATGGCCCACGCGGGCCAGAAGCGGACCCAGCACATTGAAAGTGGCGCGCATCTTCCGTACGAGATCATAAGGCGCGATGGTGGAACTGATGGCCTTCGCATGAAAGCGAGCAATGTTCGCGCCGATCGGCCAATCGATGGCAACGCCAAGGGATGCCAGCAATTGGGCCATGAAACGCGAATCGGCCAGATTGGGCATCTTGCGCAGGATCACTTCGCAATCGCTGAGCAGCACCGCCGCCATCAGCTTCAGCGCGGAATTCTTCGCACCGGAAATCGGGATGCTGCCGCGCAGGGGCTTGCCGCCCATAATCACAATTCGATCCATAAACTCTCATCCATTGCCTGCGCCGCTCGCGCGCGGAGCCGATTTCGTGGCGCAGCCCGAAGGTTTAGCGGGCGCGCCGCATGCCATAGCGCATTTTGCGGCGAAAAACCCCTCCATCAATGGCTTTTCGCGCTTGTAGGAAAGGCCAAGCTCGGCGATGCCGTGACAACGGCGCGGTTTGCGTGCGGATGAGGATGCTCCATGGGCTTCAAATGCGGGATTGTTGGGCTGCCCAATGTGGGAAAATCGACATTATTCAATGCGCTGACGCAGACGGCGGCGGCCCAGGCGGCCAATTACCCCTTTTGCACGATCGAGCCGAATGTCGGCGAAGTGGCGGTGCCAGAGCCGCGCTTGGAATTGTTGGCCCGCATCGCCAAATCCAAGGAAATCATCCCCGCGCGCATGAGCTTTGTCGATATCGCCGGCCTGGTGAAGGGGGCCAGCCAGGGTGAGGGCCTCGGCAATCAGTTTTTGGGCAATATCCGCGAAACCGATGCCGTGGTTTATGTCTGCCGCTGTTTCGAGGATGGCGATGTCACGCATGTCACTGGGTGCATCGACCCGCTTGCGGATCTTGAAATCGTCGAAACCGAATTGATGCTAGCCGATCTGGAAAGCCTGGAGCGCCGGCGCGCCAATGTCGAAAAAAAGGCCAAAGGTGGCGATAAGGAATCCAAGGAGACGCTGGCACTGATCGATGCCGCGCGCCAGGCCCTGGAAGCGGGCAAGCCGGCGCGAAGCGTGCAAATCCCCTCCGAGCAGCAAAAAGCCTGGCGCATGTTGCAATTGCTGACCGCCAAGCCTGTTTTGTTCATCGCCAATGTCGATGAGGCCAGCGCCGCCACCGGCAATGCCTTATCGGCCATGGTCGAGGCGCGGGCCCAAACCGAAGGGGCCCATGGCGTGGTGATTTCCGCCAAGATCGAGGCGGAACTGGCTTTGCTCAGCCCCGCCGAGAGCCAGGAATTTCTAGAAACTTTGGGCCTGGAAGAACCGGGCCTCAACAAGGTCATCCGTGCCGGCTATGGCCTTTTGGGCCTGGCCACCTATTTCACCGTCGGCCCCAAGGAGGCGCGCGCCTGGACCATCCATGTGGGCGATACAGCCCCCCAGGCCGCCGGCGTCATCCACACCGATTTCGAGAAGGGCTTCATTCGCGCCGAAACCATCGCCTATGAGGACTTCATCGCGTGCAATGGCGAGGTTGGTGCCAAGGAGGCGGGCAAGATGCGCCTGGAAGGCAAGGAATATCTGGTGCGCGATGGCGATGTGATGCATTTCCGCTTCAGTGGCTGATCTGCCGGATGCCGCTCGCCGGGATACGCACATAAAGCGCCTTTCTCGGGAAATCGATGGCCAGAAAATCGCAGGCCCGCATGACATTCATGCCCAACAGAACGGCCGGCACCCTGGAAAGCCCCCATACGCCAAAAATATGCGCATCGCTGGCCAAAGCCGCCGAACCGACGAATTCCATGTCGCCCAACACGAGTGGCGGCATGATCACCACCGTGCCGGTGAAAACTGGGTCCGTGGCGCCATAGAGCCTGACATTTTCGCGCACGATCTTGGTGCGATCATCCTTGCGCAGCGCATCGAGCATGACCTGGTTGATCAGCGTATATTCCGCGCCCGTATCGATGATGCAGCGCGCGAGCACCCTTCCGATGCGGCAGGGCGTTTCCACCAGATGGCCAAAGCGCAGGCTGGCGCGCAGCCGCTTTGCGCCATCGGGGATGAGCCCGCGCCGACTGCTGGTGACTTCATAGCGATCCCGGGCGAAATCAAGAATGACACGCTGGCTTTTCAGCTCATTGGCGGCAAGCAGGCCTTGCGCGCCCCCCAGCGCGGCAGTTTCGATCACCGGCATGTCGACATTGCGGGCCAAGAGGCTGCCGGTGGAAAGCTCCTCGGCCCGCACAATGGCGCGCATCTGGGCCCCCGTTACCCCATTGACCAGGCGCTGCTCCAGCTTTGGCAGCATCAAGGCTTCGGCGAGATCCGCGCTGATGGAAGAGCGATTGGCCCCCGTATCGATCAGAAAGGCAAAAGGCCCCTGCCCGTTGATCTTCACCATGGTGGCGGCGCGCCCATCCTTGCGGCGCAACACGTCCGCCACCGATTCCTCCAATTGGCCGGCGATTGTGTTGACCACGTCCGGACTGGCCCCCTGGGGCATGGCCGCATTCTCCGCCGCCGCCATCCCGCCAAGGCCAGCGCAGATATACGCCAGCGCAGCGCATATCCATGGGCGCGAAAATGCCTTGAAGGCGGCGCGCGCAAGGATCATGCGCTGGGCAATCGATAGTGTTCAAATTGTTGGCGCAGCGCCATTTTGTTGATCTTTCCCGTTGCCCCCAGCGGAATTTTTTCAACGAACACCACATCATCGGGCATCCAGAATTTGGCGATCTTGCCCTCCAAAAAGCCCAGCATGGCCTCCTTGGTGACTGCATCGGGCTGCAAGGGCTCGATGATCAGCAAGGGCCGCTCATCCCATTTGGGATGGGCGATGCCGATCACCGCCGCATTGGCGACGCCAGCCGCGCCCACGGCGATGTTTTCGATTTCGATCGAGGAAATCCATTCTCCGCCGGATTTGATCACATCCTTCGCCCGATCGGTGATCTGCATGATGCCCGACGGATCGATGGTGGCCACATCGCCCGTATCAAAAAACCCGTCTTCTTCCAGAGCGGTGCCATCGGCGCGGCGCGCCCCATCCCCCCGGAAATAGGCGCGCGCCACGGCCGGCCCGCGCACCTGAAGGCGGCCGAAGGTTTTGCCATCATGCGCAAGCGATTGCCCTTGCTCGTCAACAATTTTGATCTCCACCAGGAAGGGCGCGCGCCCTTGTTTCAGCTTCAGGCGGATGCGGCTTTCGTGATCGAGCTGATCTTCTTGCGGCCCCAAGGTGCACATCGTGCCCATCGGGCTCATTTCCGTCATGCCCCAAGCGTGGATGACCTCGATCCCATACTCTTCCTCAAAGGCCCGCAAAATCGCCTCCGGCACGGCCGAGCCGCCGATGACAACGCGCTTGAGCGTGCTGGGCCGTTGTTGAGTTTGCTTCAGATATTGCAGCAAAGACAGCCACACGGTGGGCACGGCGGCTGTCAGTGTCACGTTCTCGGTTTCCAGCAGCTCGAAAATGGATGCGCCATCCAGCTTCGGCCCAGGCAGAACCAGGCTCGCGCCCGACATGGGGCACACCGTCGTCAACGCCCAGGCATTGGCGTGGAACATCGGCACGATCATCAGCACCACATCGCGGGCTCGCAGCCCAAAAGCATCCCCCTGATTGGCCCCCAAAGCGTGCAAAATGTTGGAGCGGTGCGAATACAGCACGCCCTTGGGATTGCCCGTGGTGCCGCTGGTGTAACACAGGCCGGCGGCCGTGGATTCAGGAAAGCCGCCCCATTTCACCTGCCCCTCCTGCCCAGTCAGGAAGGCCTCAAGGCTTTGGCCATTGGCCAGCCCTTCCAATTGCTCATCGCCTGCGCCGCCCAGCACGATGATGCGCCGCACGGTTTCCAGCTTGGGGGCGATGGCGCGCACGATCGGCAAAAAGCCGGCATCGACGAACAGGAGGCGATCGCCCGCATGATTGATGATCCAGGCGATTTGATCGGGCAATAAACGCGGATTGAGCGTGTGCACCACCGCGCCGATGCCGTAAATGCCGTACCAGAGGGCCAGATGCTCGGCATGGTTCCAGGCCAGGGTGCCCACCCGATCACCAAGCCCGATGCCATGGTGCAACAAGGCGCGGCTGATTGTGTGGGCCCGGGCATGCAATTGCCCATAGCCGATGCGGCTGATCTGCCCCTGGCCGTCGCGGCTGACGATCGCCCGTTGGGGATGCGTGTTGGCAGCGAAGTCCAGCACTTTGTCCAGCGTCAGGGGCCAATCCTGCATCAGGCCTTGCATGTTTCCGCTCCGCGAAATCGTGAGCCTGAACTCTGCCCTTGGTGATCGGCGAATGCAATTTATGCCGCACGGCGCAATCGCCGCTTTGTTTTCATCGAACCAAGTCGCGATTCAAGGAAACAGCCATCTGCGCGCCCAGGGCGCGTCCGGTGTTTCGCGATGAAATTCCAGGCGCTCATGCAGGCGAAAGGGGCGGTCACGCCAAAATTCGATCGTCAGCGGCCTGAGGCGATAGCCCCGCCAATGCTTCGGCCGCGGGACTTCGCCAAGACCAAAGCGCAAGGCCGCCTGCGCCACGCGCTTGGCCAGATCCAGCGGCTGGGCCATTTCACGCGATTGATCCGAAGCCCAAGCGCCAAGCCGGCTGTCACGCGCGCGGCTGGCGAAATAGGCATCCGCCTCTTGGCCGCTGGCCTCGATCACGGCCCCGCGCAGGCGCACCTGCCGGCGCAGGCTTTTCCAGTGAAACAGCAGCGCAGCGCGGGGATTTGCCGCCAATTGCAGACCCTTGCGGCTTTCGCCATTGGTGTAAAAGACAAAGCCATCGGGCCCGAAATCTTTCAGCAGAACCATGCGCACATCGGGAAACTGATCGCCGCCCGAGGTGGCCAGCGCCATGGCATTGGCATCGTTGGGCTCATGCGTTTTGGCTTCTTTCAGCCAATCGCGAAACAGCGCCAGGGGCTCTTGCACATCCGGCAGCGGCGCATCTTTTGCCGCGGCCAGATAATCGGCCTCACTTGGCGTTGGCGGAATTTCGCCTGGGGCTTGCATGTGCGGTTTCCAATCGTGCTGCAACCAGCTTAAGGTCGCCACCGATGTCTCACAACACGTTTGGCCATTTGTTTCGCG